>JAGWUK010000370.1 GCA_028868455.1 Burkholderiales bacterium
AAACCCATCCATCCAAAAGAGTTATATCATGCAATTTCTCATTGGTGTCCTGATCATGTTTCCGGTACAAATATCGATATGGTTCAAACTGCCTCCTCCGAAATGATGGATAAGCTGCAAATTGACGGCGTAGATGTCGAAGAAGGCTTAAGTCGCACCTTGGGAAATCGCGCTTTTTATCTTGAACTTCTGACGCGCTTTTGCGATGATCAGCGCGCAGCGATTCACAATATGCGCGTTGCCCTGGATGCGAACGAGCCAGTACTGGCCGAACGTCTGGCGCATACCTTGAAAGGTGTTTCGGGATTAATCGGTGCCAACACAATACGACTACTTGCCGGACAATTGGAGAACGGCATACACGACAGGTCGGAACGTAATGAGCTGGAATTGGCATTTGCCGAATGTGACGATCAGTTGCAGGCCACGATTTTTGCGATAGAACAGGTCTTGTTAAAAGAAAAATCGGCAGCCGCAACCGATACTGCTGAACCGGATGGCAAGCCCGTAGACCGTGATGCGATGCAGTCCTTGTTGACACGCTGTCAGTTGCTGCTGAGTGAGTATGACGGTGAGGCGCTGGACTTATTGCTTGAGGCGCATCTGGAAATAGCCAATGCGCTTGGCGGCGACGTGCAAAAGCAGATATTGCGCGCGGCGAAGCAATTCGACTTTGACGCGGCCAGAGATGTGTTGAAACAGAGTGCCAAAACGAATGGGTATGACGTGATCGACTAAATATACGGGTCTGTGCTGGTTTTCTTGCAGGTACTTATCGACGGAGTATTGTATGAATGAGTTAGCGGAGCAAAATACCAAGCAAATCGTGATGATCGTAGACGATACGCCGGACAATATTTCTCTGTTGTCGGGCTTATTGAAAGATCAATACAAAATTAAAATTGCCACCAACGGCTTGAAAGCCTTGCAAATTGCGGCGCATACACCTTGTCCCGATTTGATTTTGCTGGATGTGATGATGCCGGAGATGGATGGCTACGAGACTTGCCGCCGTCTTAAAGCAGAGCCGGCGACTGCTGATATTCCCATCATTTTTCTGACGGCAAAAAGCCAGGTGCAAGATGAAGAGATGGGCTTGCGACTGGGAGCAGTCGACTACATCAGTAAACCCATCAGCCCGCCTATCGTGCTCGCCAGAGTGGCAACGCAGTTAAATCTGGTGCGCGCCCGGCATTTGTTGCAGGACCAAAATAAGCATCTGGAAAGTCTGGTACAGGATAGGACCAGAAAGCTGGCCAAAATGCAGGATGCCATTATTATGGCCATGGCTTCGCTGGCTGAAACGCGTGACAATGAGACCGGAAATCATATTCGTCGCACGCAACATTATGTTGCCGCGCTGGCGCAAGCCTTGAGGCACCACCCGCGATTTTCTGCGGATCTGACTGATGAAAATATCGATCTTTTGTTTAAGTCTGCGCCATTGCACGATATTGGCAAAGTTGGTATTCCAGACAACATCCTGTTGAAACCCGATAAATTGACTTCCGAAGAATTCGAAGTCATGAAACTGCATACCTGCTACGGGCGCGAAACGATATTGTCAGTCGAAAAGTATCTGGGGGAGAGCAATGAATTTCTGCGATTTGCCAGAGAAATCACTTATTCACATCAGGAAAAATGGGACGGCTCCGGCTATCCTGAAAATCTGGTTGGCGATGCCATTCCCTTATCGGCAAGATTAATGGCAGTGGCCGATGTCTACGATGCGCTGATTACGCGGCGTGTGTATAAACCTGCTTTTAGTCACGAGGAATCGGTCAGCATTATGCGCAAAGGCCGCGGAACACATTTTGATCCCGATATTCTTGAGGCATTTTTGCTGATCGCAGATGAGTTTAAAGAAATTGCACGTCAGTTCAGCGAAGCGGAAACCTTGGTTGAGGTCGATTCTGCAACTGACACTGTACGCTGTTAATTTTTCAGGCAATGCGGTTCGATGCAAGCAGGTATTCTGGAATAGAGTTCATAATAAAAAAGCCGCAAAGCTGAGACTTTGCGGCTTTTTTAATAAGGTGGTACTCACCGAAGTTAGTCGAATACCGGTGTTTCGACGCCCAGAATCTTGTGCAATTTTGGCGATGTCGTGGTGTATTGCATGTGGATTTTCTTTTCAGGGAAAATATACGGTGCTGCACCGAATGCCGCCAGAGCCGCTTCGTGGAAGCCGGACAAGATCAGTTTTTTCTTGCCTGGGTAAGTGTTGATGTCGCCAACTGCAAAAATGCCGGGAACGTTGGTCTCGAACTTTTCAGTGTTCATGACTTTTAACTGTTTGCGTTCGATATCCAGACCCCATTCAGCGATCGGGCCGAGTTTTGGAGACAAACCAAAGAATACCAGCAGATTGTCCAGTGGCAGGCGACGCGTTACGCCGTCTGCACCAGTGACTTTGATTTCAGACAGTTTGTCGTCTTTGCTTTCTATGCCGGTGACTTGGCCGATCAGCAATTGCATTTCGTAGTTGTCGCACAATTCTTTCATTTTTGCGACAGATGCTGGCGCAGCGCGGAAATCTTCGCGACGATGCAACAACACGACCGATTCCGCTTTACCGACCAGATTCAGCGCCCAATCCAGAGCCGAATCGCCGCCGCCACAGATCACCAGATTTTTTCCATGGAACTGGCTCGGGTCTTTGACGCGGTAGAAAACCTGGCTACCTTCGTAGGCCTCAATGCCTTCAACTTTTAAAGTGCGAGGCTGGAATGAGCCAACGCCGGCAGCGATAAAGATCGTTTTTGTGATGAAGCGCGTACCTGTCGATGTTTCGAGGTCAAAGCGACCATCTTCACGACGTTGTACCAGCGTAACTTCCTGATTCAGGTGAAAGGTTGGTTCAAACGGCTCAATTTGCTTCAGCAGATTGTCGGTTAACTCCTGACCTGTGCACACTGGCACTGCAGGGATGTCGTAAATAGGTTTATCAGGATACAGCTCTACGCATTGACCGCCAACGACTGGCAAGGAATCGATGACGTGGGCTTTGATTTCCAGCAAGCCAAGTTCAAAAACCTGAAACAGGCCGACTGGACCTGCGCCTACGATAACGGCATCGGCTTCGATAACTGCGGATGCTGGAGTGGGTTGTTTATTTTCCATACGACGAAATAATTCCTGATGTATCCTGATTGTTGATTCTGTTGTAACTACTTCACTCAATGCTGCTGCCGCTAAAGCGCTGCTGAGTCTGTTTTCGCGAGCCGGCGCGCTTTAAACTTAACGCTGCAGAAATTGCAGCTTGTCTTTCACGTCTTTCCAGTCGTCTGCATCTGGCAAAGGACTGACCGTTTTGGTAATCGATGGCCAGTTGCGTGTCAGCTCGGCATTGATCTTGATGAAATTTTGCTGATCCGAAGGCACGTCTTCTTCAGCAAAAATCGCATTGGCCGGGCATTCTGCGACGCATACTGCGCAGTCGATGCATTCATCGGGATCAATGACCAGGAAATTCGGTCCGGCACGGAAGCAATCTACCGGGCAGACATCCACACAATCGGTATAACGGCAGCGGATGCAGGATTCGGTCACAACGTGGGTCATAACAGTCCAATCTAAAAAATTCGGGGTTTGGCGCAGCACATGCTTAAAAAATGGTCACATAGGCTGCAAAGCCTTGTATTTTAAGGCAATTTAACGTATCTCACAATTCAGGCTTATATAGATTGTGCATAAGCAAATGCGGTGCTGTGAGTGCATTTTCTTTCCGACCTGCCTGGATGACGCGCGTGGGATAGCGAATTGTAGGTGATAGTTGGCGAGCTTGCTTTGATATGGGTCTAAAAGCCTGGAAATTCTTTCGGGCGGGCAGGGTTGGCGTGCGGGTGTTTCGATTTGCAGGATGGCAAGAAAAAATCGCGTGTTCAAGCGATAATGTGGACTAATTCTTAACCGGAAAACTGCCGCAAGATTGGCGAAACGCCAGATTGCGATGCCGCACCGCCTTTTTGGTGCTGGTTCCTATCCATTGAACCTATATGAGGGAAACACTATGAAACCTGCTGTGCTGGTCGTTCGCGCAATTTTTCCTGAAGTATTGGAGCGCCTGTCGGAATATTTTGAAGTGGAATCGAATCAGGATGACATCGTTCCGACGCCACAGGAATTGGCTGCCAGGCTCAGGGGAAAAGTCGGGGTACTGAC
>JAGWUK010000371.1 GCA_028868455.1 Burkholderiales bacterium
CGTACTACTTGTCGAAGTCGACGCTGCTTTTTCCAGGTAGGCCAGCGTTTCTTGCATCGATACTTTGCCATCCTGATTGGTGTCGGCTGCATCAAAATTTTGCGCGACCGAGCTGAGTCCTGCGCCGGCTGTACTATTGGTATTGCTGACCTTGCTGGCCAGTTCGGTCAATTGGTCTTTTGTCAAACCGGCGCCGTCAGGACCGCCTGCACCGTTCGGCGGCGGTGGCGGTGGACGATTCGTGTCGTCGCCACTGCCGACACCGGATGTACGCCTGGCGTTGAACTGTGTTTCGAGCGCGTCGCTGAGTTTTTTCAAGCCTCTGCTGAATTCATCCTTCGTGACTTTACCATCGTTATTGCTATCAAGTTTTTTGAACAGGGCGCTAATTCCACTACTGCTGTCAGCTGTGGAGGTGGTGCTGGACGTGTCAGAACTGATGCTGGAAAATGCCGACTCTAAATCAGCGATTTCCAGGTAACCCTGGCTTTTCGTATCCAGTTTTGAAAAGACGCTGTCCGCAATCTGTGATGCATCCGGTCTCTGACGCTGGATGCTGCTCGTATAAGCGGAAGCAGACGAAGCCGAAATGCTGCCAATTGTGCTCATGATTTTCTCCTTGATTAATGGGGCAATGAGGCAGGTCAGCGAACGTTAACGCTAAGGCTGAACCGGTGAGAAAAAAGACGATGAGACCAGCGGCAATTTGCGATGCCGGTTGAGGCGAAACACCTCGCAATGACCGGACTTTCGATTGCATTGCCAACAATGGCACATGCATGACGCATCTATCTTGTCTTCTGCACTTGGTGCAGTTTCCACTTTTGAAGTTGCGCACATATGTCTTCTTTGTATCAGACAAGACATATAGGACGGATGCAAAACCGTAACGGTGGCCTTGTGGGCAATGGCAGATCAATATTTTGCTACGCTGACATACGACGCAAGTTGCAAGGGCGGATTCATTGTTGCCAATGCGGGGAACAATTCTATGGTTGTTTCAAGAATTTCGTGGCAAGCAAAGGAGAGCAATCAAACCATTTGCATCGCATTTATTTTCCAGATGCAAACTGCCGCGATGCTGGCGTGCGACTTCCCTGGCGATGCTTAATCCTAGCCCTACGCCGCCGCTGTTTTTGTTGCGGGATTGAATCCTGCGGTAAAACGGATCGAATACTTTTTCCAGATCAGCTTCCGGTATACCCGGACCCTGATCGCTGATGCGAATGTGTAGTTCGGTCGTTGAGTCGATGAGTTGGATGTCCGCTGTTTGTCCGTAGAAAATCGCATTTTCCAGCAGGTTGCAAATGCAGCGGCGCATTTCATTTGGCATGGCATTGATGGGGAAACAGCTGCCGCTGATACTGACTGTCTTGCCTTCGTCGTGCATGTTATCAACAATGGATTCAAGCAGAGACTGCATATCCAGTAGTTGAAACGCTTCTGAACTGCCACGCAGATAATCCAGCGTGGCATCGAGCATATTGCGCATTTCGTCAATGTCACGTAACAGATATTCTTGTGCGCTTTCGTCGGAGAGTTGTTCCAGCCTGAGTTTCATACGTGTCAGCGGTGTACGCAGATCGTGTGAGACTGCTGCCAGGAAGCGTTCTTTTTCTTCGATTTGTTTATGGATACGCATTTGCATGTGATTAAACACTTGCGCCGCGCTGCGGGTTTCTTCCGGGCCTGATTCGCGTAACTGTTGCGGCGGCTGGTTTTCACCAAACTGACGGGCTGCCGCGGCAAGTTCTTGTACCGGGCGCGCCAGGCTGCGCGAGCCTATCCAGATGGCGTAGGCAAGCAACAACAATTGCAGCGACATGCTGGCAACAAAGCCGATAAATGGCCCAGATAGCAAGCCTGGATCTGGTGGAATACCGCCATGCATTTTTGCAGGTGGCGGTGGACGGTGATCGCCCAAAAAAATAAACAACAACGCAAAGGTCGCGACATGGCTCGTAATCACTGCTGCCATCGCCAGGCCAAATAATCGATTGAACAGTGTATCGGCAAATAAACGGCGCATGCTTACTGAATCTGCAGCATATAGCCTTCGCCACGCACCGTTTTGAGTAAATGCGGCTGACGTGGATCGTCTTCCAGCTTTTGACGCAGGCGCGACACGAGTAAATCGATGCTGCGGTCAAATGACGCTGCGGCTCTGCCACGGGCGAAATCGAGTAACTGATCGCGGCTGAGCACGCGCCCTGGCCTGTCCAGAAATGCACGCAGCAAACGATATTCGGCATTTGACAGTGGAACGATCATGCTGCGCGGGCTGGTCAGCTGGCGCGAGACACAATTCAGCCGCCAGTTGTTAAAACGAATTTCATTGTTGTGCGTTGTGCGCACTTTGGCTGGACCGGATTGACTGCGACGCAGCACGCTTTGTATGCGGGCAACCAGTTCTCTGGTATCGAAGGGTTTGACCAGATAATCGTCAGCGCCGGATTCCAGACCGAACACTTTATCAGCAAATTCTCCGCGTGCGGTCAGCATGATGACTGGTGTGTTGCTCGTTTCGCGTAATTGACGCAATAAGGTCAGACCGTCATCGCCGGGTAACATGACATCCAGCAAAATGACATCATAGTCGGCAACCGCCAGCGCACGATTCATTGCCTCACCGTCAGTGACGGCCTGGCAATGAATGTCGAATTTCTGCAAATAGCTGCTGAGCAGCGTGCCGATATCGGGATCATCGTCGACCAACAATATCCGGAGGCGTGCAGCTGTTTCAGACAATTTAGATTTCCTTCAGATAGCGCACGAGTTTTTCCAGTGCATAGGCAACGGTTTGCTCACGCACGGTTTGCCGGTCGCCGGTAAAAATGCGGCGTTCAGTATGCGTGACACCACCGACTACCCAGCCGAAACAGATCGTGCCAACTGGTTTGCCGGGAACGGCGCCGGTAGGTCCGGCGATGCCGGTGGTCGACATTGCCACATGCGCCTCCGAATTGGCGAGCGCTCCTTGTGCCATGGCTGCGGCAATTTCTTCGCTGACGGCACCATGCTGGGCAATCAATGCGGCCGGAATATCCAGCAATTCGGTCTTGGAGGAATTGGAGTAGGTGACGAAACCGCAATCAAACCATTCAGAACAGCCGGCGATTTCGGTGATTGCCTGGGAGACGCCGCCACCTGTGCAGGATTCTGCAATAGTGAGCAACAGTTTTCTTGTTTTCAATTCTTCGCCAACTTCTGTGGCGAGTTCGATGGCATTTTGCATGATATGTCTCCTGTCTGGTTACTGATACCTGAACCTGTGCAGGATTACTTTACCACCATGTTTGCACTGAAGTGAAGCAAAAGGAAAGCGCTTTTACGTGGATTTACATCATCGTTGAAAAATTCAAACTGCACGCCAGAGCGCGAACACCAGCAAGGCAAAAAACGCCGCGACGATATCGTCCCACATCACGCCAAATCCGCCTTTGAAACGCCGGTCGAAATAGCCGATGGGCGGTGGCTTTACCATATCGAAGAAGCGAAACCAGAAAAAAGCCCAGCATTGCGTGCTGAAACTGGCTGGCATCAGCAACAGCAACACCAGCCAGAATGCGACGATTTCATCCCATACCATGCTGCCGTGATCGGCGACACCCATGTTTTTTCCAGTGACGGCACATGCCCAGATACCGATCAGAAAACTGACGGCGATGATGATGGCCCAATGCATGGGCGTAAAGAACAACGGCCAGCGTGTATTGAAGACGGTAAAACTGAGCCAGCCGAACAAGGTGCCGGTGGTGCCGGGCATGAGCGGTGATAAGCCGCTGCCGAAACCCTGCGCGATCAGATGCGCCGGATGCTTCAGCATGAAGCGCGCAGTGGGTTTAGCGATGATTGGCGGCGGGCTTTGTTCCAGGCTGGTCATGGGGTTGTGAAATGGTCGAAAGAGTTGAGCGTCATTTTGATTGTTTGTCCCTGCGCATCCAGTAACTGTAGGCCAGGAGCGGCAACGATGCGGCCCACGCGGGTGACGGGCGTCAGGCAATGCTGTGCGGCGGCGATCACTGCATCGCGGTTTTCACCGGGTGCTGTGAAACATAATTCATAGTCATCGCCGCCACTCAGGGTGAATTGGCGACGCAGCGATAAGGTATGCGTTTGCAGTACAGGGCCGGCGGGCACTTGATCAAGGTTGAGTTGCGC
>JAGWUK010000372.1 GCA_028868455.1 Burkholderiales bacterium
ACCGTCGTTGAATAAACTCTCGGCCTCCACCAGTATCCGCAGCGTGCCTTTGACGCCCGCGTCTTTAAACGTGGCAATCACCGACACCGGATCGGTCGCCGCGATCAAGACGCCGAAAATCGCCGCCGCCACGGGTGGCCAGTCCAGCAAAAGCATCATGCCTGCACCTGTCACCAAAGCACTCAGCAACATACCGAACGTGGCAAAGATCAAAGTCGATGGCAAGACTTTGCGCAGTTCATCCCAACGTAAAAACAGTGCTGCTTCAAAAATCAGCGGCGGCAACAAACCGGAAAAAATCAGCTCCTTGGTCAGTTTGATGCTGGGCACAAACGGCAAAAACGATAAGGTAATCCCTGCCAGCAGCAAGCCGACGGTGTAAGGAAAATTCAAGCGCCGCGCCAGCATCGCTACCAGCGACGCGATCAATAACAGCAACTCGATACTTTCAATATGTATTTCCATGTTGATCCTTGATGTTCACAATATTTTTTGCCGGGCTCGTCACCCGACCGATGACGCAGCCAAACCGCAGTGCGCCAGAATGTCGCTCAGTGCATTGCCCGCCACTTGCATAAAGGCCCGCACTCTGGCGGTATTGCGCAGATCGGCATGCGTCAGAATCCATAGCGGCGTTTCCAGTGCGGCGACAGGCTCTGACAAAGGCAGCAACTGCGGCACATCCAGTGCGACGAATTCCGGCAGGATGGCGATCCCCATACCAGTGCGTACCAGGGCCAGTGCACTCGGAAAATGATCGGCGCGCGCCACGATATTTTGCGGCAGCAAATTGGCCTCCAGCCAACGGTCATAAATTCTATCCTGCCCGTCAAATCCTATCCACGGAAAATCGGTAATCAACGTGCTGAGCGGCAGCAATCTGCCCTTGCTGATTTTTTTCATATACGGTGTACCGCGCCAGCCGTAGACGCGAATTCTGACCTGACCCAGTTGGCGGCCAACCAGCGTATCCGGTACCTGGGTCGACATTCTGATCGCCACATCGGCTTCGCGCCGCGCCAGATCGACACGCTCACGCGTGGTACGGACTTCTGCCTCAATGGCCGGATGTTCCGCATGAAACCGTGCCAGTGCGCGCGGCAGCAAATGAATCGAGACCACATGCGCCGTCGTCACTCGCAATATTCCTGTCAGGCGCGTATCGCCGCCCATGATCTGGCGTTCGGCAGCAGCGATCAGCGGCTCACATTGCTCTGCGGCGTGGCGCAAGGTTTCACCGGCATCGGTGCAGACATAACCGTTGCGCAGGCGCTCAAACAGGCGCACCTGCAAGCTCGCTTCAATGGCTTCGATGCGACGCAATACCGTGGAATGCGTGACCGCCAGACTGCGTGCGGCACCCGACATGGAGCTGGCGCGCGCAACTGCCAGCACATAACGCAAATCGTCCCAGCCCAGCCGCGACGCGGCAAGCTCCTCGCGCGGGGTCGCTGATGCGGTGAGATTGAAGTTTTTCTTGGTGTGCATTTTCGCAAAGTTGAAACGCAAATTTGGAGATTTTATGTGCGCAGACTAACACCTATACTGCGTCCATGCCAACCCCGCACGGCCCCAATACGGACCACATACCAACAATTGAAACGAAAATTGTATGCTTCCACATCGACCATCAGACCGCATTCCCCGCCCCGTCCTGTCGCCCCCGAAAAGCGAGAGCGACAGGCACTGGTATGCCCGGTTTCACGACCAGATCATCTACGCGCTGTCGCGCATCAACGCCCGCGTCGACGCCCGGCCAATGCCGCGACACCACCGTTTTGGCGCCTGGGAAAGTGTGCCGGAAATATACGGTCAGACCGCCTCAGACGGCACTAAGAAGAAAGTGTGATGCGATTGCGGCCATTTTCCTTGGCCAGATACAAGGCCGTATCGCTACGCGTCAGGGCAGCATCCGGGCCGATGTCGTCCGGCAGTATCATGGATATACCGATGCTGACAGTGACGTGGATAAGGACGTGATCAAGCTTCACAGGTGAATTCAGCAATTGCTGTTGCACGCGTCGTGCAAAGACCTCTGCTTCATCCAGATTGGTGCCGGACAGGATGACCGCAAATTCTTCGCCGCCGACACGCCCTGCCGTATCGTTCTTGCGCAATTGCTCCTTTAAAATTCCGGCGAAATGCCGCAGGACGATATCACCAACGGCATGACCATAATTGTCATTGATCAGTTTGAAATTATCGAGGTCGTACATCATGACGGCAGACGGTTTGCCGACACCGCGCTTGATGCGTGCCAACTCCTCTTCCATGCGTCCCATGAAATAGCGGCGGTTCGGTATCTGCGTCAGAAAATCGATAGTCGCCATTTCATGCAGGGTCGTTTCTATGCGCTTGTGTTCAGTGACATCCGTAATCAGCCCATGCCAGACGATACTGCCGTCCGGCAGGTGACGCGGCCGCGCCGACATTTGCCGCCAGCGCAATCCTTGCCTTGGCAGGTTCACGCGAAACTCCAGATACACATGCTGGACGTTGCGGTCAGGTGTTTTCAGCATAGACTGATAGCGCGGCAAATCGTCCGGATGGATCAATTGATGAATCACCGCGGCGTTTTCGCGCAATTGTTCTGGTGCGAGTTCAAAAATTTCACGGACACCTTCGCTGAGATAGGAAAATAGTTCCTGTCCATCGGCGCGTACCTGATATTGATACGCCAGACCCGGGACTTCATTCGTCAGGCTGGTGACCAGATCGACGCTCTGTTGCAATTGCTCCGATAAGGCACGCATGGCCGAGATGTCGGTCGTCGTGCCTATCATGCGCAACGGATTGCCGTCGGCATCGCGGCTGACAACACGACCACGGCTGGATATCCATTTATAACTGCCGTCTTTGCAGCGCACCCGGTGTTCTACCGCATATTGCGAGGTTTTGCCTTCAAAATGCGCTTTGATGGTTTGCTGCACATAGGGCAGATCATCGGGATGCAGACGGGTATAGCTGTCTTCGATGCGATGAGAAATTTCGTGGTCGGCATAACCGAGTATGGCTTTCCAGCCTGGCGAATAATGGATTTCGCCGGTGACAATATTGCGGTCCCAGATGCCGGTGCCGCTGCCTTCGATCGCCAGCGCCATGCGCGCCATGCTAGTTTCATAGTGACGATTGATCACTTCGGCGTCATGCAATTTGCGTCGGTCGTTGTCGCATTGCATCGCGAATGCCGCCAGCGCAGACAATTCAAGCAAGGTCTGACGATCCGCACCAGCTAACTCGCCATGCGCAGGCGTCAACAACAAGAACACGCCAAGAAAAACCTCATCGGCACCCAAAACGGGGACGACAGCGTATGGGGTCAACTGGTATTGCGCAGTGATTTGCTGCAATTGATTCCAGCACAGCCCGCGTGCAATTTGCGGAATATCCTGCTTTTCTTCACTACGATGGCGTACCAGCTCTTCGGCATAAGGCAAAACGCACAAGCTTTGTATCAAATCAGGATGCCAGTCTGTCGCCGTTGCCACCTGCATGTCGCCATCGGCATACCGCAATACGGCACCGGAAATGTCCGGTGCCAGCCCTTCCATTGCGCGTAACAATACATTCAGGGTGTCAGTGAGCGGGGCATTGCGTGCCAGATTCGCTATGGTTGCGCGATATAACTCCAGCACATGCAAGCGTGTATCGGCAACGAAGTGTGATGTGTCCAGACTCATAAATGTTCGCTATTCGTTTTTGCTCAACTCAGACCCTGAATTCAGCCCCATAAAAGGCGTTCTCAAAGTCTGTATGGAAACGCTTCTCATGATATGCGTCGCCTGGAACGCGTACTTAGCGCGGTTAGCGCGGTTTCGCAGCAATATACTGGCAATAGGAACTTATCATATATCAAAGCGCAGAAATGCAATCGGCGGAACGATCGTTCGATTATCAGATGAGCTTTTTTACAACACCAGGAATATTGAGGACTGACGCAAAATCAACGTTACAGACCGCAGACGGTCACGCGCTACCCGTGTGGCAGCGCGATTTCGTGTCGCGCTTACTTGAGTTGCGCCATGTCGGCATCGCCATCGTCCACCAGACGACTCCAGCCATCGAACTTGCCCAGGCCCAGCGACAGCGCCATTGATAACAACAGACTTTGTCCATGCGCCGGAGAATCCGGGGCGAGCTGATATACGGGGTCG
>JAGWUK010000373.1 GCA_028868455.1 Burkholderiales bacterium
CCTGCATCAATAACAATTCTCTGCCATTCCAAGGTTGAGGCAGCAAAAACAAATAACATCACTGTGAGTAAATCGCCTAAAGCGCCAAAGTTTTTCTGAGCTTGACTCAAGGTGACACGTCGATGACGCGCCATTAAACCAAAAGTAAGCGTTGCCAGAATTGGCGAAAGTTTGGCAGCATGTGTCAATGCGACTAACAGGATGACTGCAAGTGCAAATGCAACCGTGGCGTCATGCGCCAGGTTGCCAAGCCGCCTTAAAATGACGGGAAGTGTGATACCAAAAAGAGCGCCTGCAGTGACTGACAAAATGAGCACGATCAGACTCTGTGCCGATGCCTGCAAAATATTGCCGGTAGTCTGAAATACCCAGAACACGACAATCACTTTGAACGCGAATACAGCGAGAACGCAATTAATTGCCGATAGGTGCAGGACGCGTTCCGTGACCTGGCCCGAGCTGCGCTGTTCGTTGATGACACGTAAAACGCCGGCAGGCGAGGTCGACATGGCCAGCGCCGCCAGCAACAAGGAAACCAATAGCGATGCACCGTACCATTGCGCGCCGCTATAAACCGTAATAAACGTTGCGATCGATTCTATTAAGCCGGTCACACCTATCCACGGATTGGCGCGTAGCCAGCGCAGATTGATGCGATAGCCGAATTCAAAAAGAATCAGGCCAAAAGCGATATTGGCTATTAACAAGGCCGCACGATGATCGCCATTTGACAGAAAACCGATCTGCGAATTGGCCAGCGCGAATCCGACCAGACCATAGATACTAATGCGTGGCAACTTGATCCAGCGATGCACGAATTCACCGACCAGCCAGGCAAAAGCGATGGCAAACGGCCAGGCGAGTTCGGCAGTGTTTAAAGAAAATTCAGTCATTTTTGCTCCTGGTTTTCATTGCTGTGATGGCAGCTACAAATAGCGACCGTACGTGGCGACATCAAAAACATGTCGCTGCTCAACTTGGCACAGCGGGAGAACGGGCTGCATGTGTGGAACGGCGGGAGGCCCTGCGTGGGGAAAGCTTTGCGCCAGTTGGTAAGCTGCCAGTGTCATATTGCAGAGCAAGGCAGGAAATCATCTGTGATGAAGTCATTGTCATGTCGTCCTTAATTCCGATAAAGAACAGCGCGCTGGAAATATAGCATCGCCGGGGATGGTTGGGGGGATTAGACAAAAAACTGACTACGCGGAGAATTGTCGTCAATTGTTTCGCTTGCAAACGATAAACATCCTTTCAGATACGGGTGAATGAGAAAACTTTGGTATGCCGTGGATAGACGCAAAATCTCCCGGACGTGCTCAGGAGCTATTTTGCAGCAATTGTCATTTTATCGTTTCATGAACGACAAAATGAATTTTACCCGGCTGCTTCAGAATCGGGTTTCGCGTGCAGCCCGTAAAAAACTGTCGAGTATCGGCGTGCAATCAAGCAAGCCGGTTCTTTCCAGATGATGAAACTCCGGGTGCCATTGCAAACCAACGGCAAAATTTGATTTGCGATAGCGTATTGCTTCGACGATATTGTCTTTGTCAGACACAGCTTCGACGATGATGTCTCGTCCCAGCGTACGGATCGCCTGATGGTGAATGGAATTCACCGTCGCTGTTCCGGAAAGTGCTAATAAAGGTGCCAGCGTGGAATTTTCTGTGAAGCGCAACTGGTGATAATAGCGGTCATATAATTCATCCACATGACGTATCGCTTCCGGTACGTCGGTAGCAATATCCTGATACATTGTCCCGCCGAATGCCACATTCAGTAACTGGCAACCGCGGCAGATGCCCAGCAGGGGTTTACCTGCTTCAATGAACTCGTGCAGCAGCTCCAGTTCATACATGTCGCGTGCGCGATCTCCCCCCCATTCCGCACGGGTGGCCGTCTGCGAATAGCTTTCCGGCGCGATGTCTGCACCGCCCTGTAATACCAGCCCATCCAGATGCTTTGCATAATCGCGCAGGCGGATATTGCTTGGATGAATCAGACCGTTCGTGTTAACGGAGGGAATCATGAACACCATCACATCGCGTGACATGACCCAATGCGCAATCGACTCTTCCAGATATTGCAGCGTTTTACTGGGCAATCCTTTGGCGCCTGCCTGCGGATGAAAAATTCTGGCAGAGATCCCGATTTTTAAAGTCCGGTCGGTAATCCGCCTGACTGCGCGCTGCGATATGGAGCGGACACTGGCCGTAACCACTTTCACCATATGGCGCCAAGGGTGATCGTCAACCGGCGGTGGTGGCGGTGGTGGGGTCTCTGTCTTCGTTGCGGTGACCGCTAAGTCAGGTTTGGCTGCCTCAGTAATCTGTGTGACGGCAGGCTCAACAGGCGGGGTATTTGGGCTATTTTCTGACATGAACTCTGAATAAATGAAAACAAAGCGGATTGTCCGGGCCGACATTCATCCGCTTTGTTTGAATGACGGCGCTTATTCTGTTTGTTTTGCCACAGGCTCAACCGTAGGAAGTATATCCTGCTTAGGGCCGGAAAATCTTGCCGGTAACGGCAAGAAGCGCTTGGACAAGGTGTGATACAGCGGGGTCGGGCAAATCATTTTTGATACGGCGCTGGCAATGACGGAGGCACTCATCAGCGGTACCAACATTTGATGGCTATCGGTCATTTCCATCATGATGATGAAGGATGTTACCGGCGCTCTGGTCACGCCGGACAAATACGCCGCCATGACCAGCAGCACGATCGCGCCATGCGTTGCCAGATTGGGAAATAAATTGGAAATGTTGTCGCCGATACCCGCGCCGACGGCCAGGGATGGAGCGAAAATACCGCCGCTGATACCGCACATGGACGAGAGCAATGTCGCCAGAAATTTGGCGATACCAAAATACCACGGCAAGGAGCCGCTTTCTTCGAGGGTCAGGCGGGTGGATTGATAACCGGTCCCGAAGATCAGGCCATGTGTATAGACGCCAATGATCGCCACAATTAATCCACATGCGGCAGCAAACAGCAAATTGTGTTTTTTGACCAGCGCCGCCATGCGTCTCGGAAGCTTGTACGAAACAGCGATCAGCGCCTGACTAAACAAGCCGCCCGCGCCACCACCGGCAATGCCGCAGATCAAAATGGCGAGCAAGCCAGATTGCCAGTCCAGATAAGCGCTAGACGAGCCGAAATATGTGTAGTTGCCAAGCAAGGATAAAGAAATGAGACCGGAAACGATGACTGTAATCAGGGTCGAGCTATTGGCATTGAAGACATGTTTTTTACTTAATTCTTCAATCGCAAACATGATACCGGCCAGCGGCGTGTTAAATGCGGCGGCAATCCCGGCAGCACCACCAGCCAGAATGAGGGTGCGGCGCGCTTCGGCTGTTTGAAATGGTCCGCGACCATAAAACATATGCATAATCGATGCACCGATCTGCACGGTCGGGCCTTCGCGGCCGATGGAGGCACCTATCGATAATCCGCCCAGCGTCAGCAAAAATTTACCGACAGCCATGCGGAACGACAGCAGATTGCTCTTTTTTTCGACTTCCAGTGTATCAATCGCGGCGATCGTCTGAGGAATACCACTACCCTGCGAGCCGGGGAAAAAACGCTTGGTCAGATAAGCCAGCAGCGCAAAACCGGCAGGCATGAACAACAAGGGCGAATACGGCGCAGCCTGTAAAATGATGCTGTGCAATTCGGTGACTTGCTCCCCGCCCATTGCAAGGCAGACTGCCATGAATCCAACCAGCAACGGTCCCAGAATCCAGGCCGCACCCCGATGCCAAACGTCCAGACCTCTGGAAATCAGTTGCGGATAGGTAACGGAAAATAGCTCTTTCGGATGTGGGAGTTGCATAATGGACGTTGATTATGGTTTAAACCGGGCGCTGGGTTCGATGCGGGGACGTGAGATTTTGGCAGATATGTCAGCGATGTGCCGAATTCGTTTTAAATTATATTTGCTCAAATGTAGCTATGATACACTTTAATTGCAGGAGACTTTCAATGACTGGCAAAGTTGTGACCAGAAAAAAGACCACTTCCGTCGAAAATAACATGGATTCACGGCTAGAAATACTGAAAAAACTCAGAATTGTTATCCGCGCAGCGCAGCAGCATTCGCTGTGGATAGACAAGCAGTGCGGCGTGAACGGGGCGCAGCT
>JAGWUK010000374.1 GCA_028868455.1 Burkholderiales bacterium
AGGATGACATCGTTCCGACGCCGCAGGATTTGGCTGCCAGGCTCAGGGGAAAAGTCGGGGTACTGACGACCGCCAGTGCCCGTTTTGATGATGCTTTGCTGGCGCAATTACCTGATTTGAGGATGGTGGCGAATATGGCGGTGGGCTATGACAACATCGATCTTGCGGCATGCAAGGCGCGTGGTGTGATGGCCAGCAATACGCCAGATGTGTTGAACGAAACGACGGCCGACTTTGGCTGGGCTTTGCTGATGGCCACAGCGCGCCGTATCACCGAGGCTGAACACTGGTTGCGTGCAGGAAAATGGACCAAATGGCGCTACGACTATTTTCTTGGCCCGGATATACATGGCTCAACACTGGGTGTGCTGGGAATGGGGCGTATCGGTCAGGGGATTGCGCGGCGTTCAATGGGATTTGATATGCAGGTGCTGTATCACAATCGTCGGCGTCTTAGCGAAGAGCAAGAAGCGTATGCCAATCATGCGCACTACGTCAGCAAGGAAGAATTATTGCAGCGCGCCGACCATCTGGTACTGGTTTTGCCGTATTCGCCGGAATCGCGGCATACGATAGGTGCAGACGAACTGGCAATGATGAAGCCGACGGCAACCTTGGTTAATCTGGCGCGCGGCGGCATTGTTGATGATGCGGCCTTAATTACCGCTCTGCGCAATAAAACGATCGCAGCAGCTGGGCTGGATGTGTTTGAGAATGAACCGAAATTCAATCCCGATTTCCTGACTTTGGACAATGTAGTCCTGACGCCGCATATCGCCAGCGCGTCCGAGGCGACCCGGCGGGCGATGGCGAACCGGGCGGCAGATAATCTGATTGCAGCATTGACAGGGCAAGTGCCACCGAATTTGTTGCGCTGATGATGTGGCGGGGCGATTCCGTTGCTTGCGCTTTTACGCTTTGAGCGAGTTGATTAAATCGATGTAGTCCTGCATGGCCTGATCCTGGCTGGTACCTTTCAGGTTAGCCCAGGCGTCGAATTTGGCGCGGCCAACAAAATCAGTCATGCCAGGGCGGTCGCCGGTGGCGTCACCGCCACTGCCTTGCTTAAAAAGGGCGTAAATTTTCAGCAGCGTCATATTGTCAGGGCGCTCTGGTAAATTTTTAGAATCGGCGAGGGCTTGGTTGAATTGTTCTTGCAGGCTCATGCTGGTCTCCGGCATAGGATTGGAAAGCGCAAAAAATAGCATGAAGCCACGACCGCTCACCACAATAATGCTAGAGGCTTTCCTCCAGCATGTTGAAAGAGTGAGAGCGCGCACTGGCACTCTGGTAGCGTGAGTGCGGCACATTTGGCGACGTGCACTGTGATCGTCGCCATGCACTGTATCGTTTAATGGAGGGTGGGTTCTGCGCCGCAACAGGCCTTGTATTTTTTGCCGCTGCCGCAAGGGCAAGGGTCGTTGCGACCGACTTTCGGCGTTTCGCGTTTGATTGTAGTGACGCCGGATTTACGCAGCGGTGCCCAGAAACGACGTATCGCCGGAATGGATGCTTCCAGTGTCAATGCCAGCTCGTGGCATTTTTCTGGTGTATCGACAAAGCGCATTTCTTCTTCTTCGATTTCTTCGGCACCAAGCAGGTAAATCGGTTGCAGCAAAGGCCCGATTTCTTCCGATTCCCAGGCGGCTTCCCAGGCTTCTGCGCGCAATTGCATGCCTTCCCAAAAGCCCCAGGCCCAGGTTTCACCATCAATCAGTTCTTTGCCGTTTTGTTCCATGACGCAGAATAGTGGTTCGTATTCTTGCGGCGCGACTTCAAATGTAATTTGAATCTCATTCATAAAACGCGCGATCAGGCTGGTAATGCGCTGCAATTCCTTATCGTTTTTAAACTTTGGCTCGGCCTGATCAGGCAATCCCCAGACCAGCGGCAGCCATTCTGCCATCGGAATGACTTCCGGGCCGAGCGCGATCGCGGTCAGGTAACCGTGCAACGCATCCATCGTCATGCCGTCATCGCCAACGCGGTCCGACATCAGGAATTTGTCGAGCTCGTTGAATTCTTTGTCGCTAAGCGGTTCGTCAAGGTGCATGGTGTAACTCTTGTAGATGGGATGAAAATACCGGCAGTGTAGCGCTTTGTGTGGCTGCTGTGCAGGGTTTTGATGTCGTTTGCCTGACATCCACGTACAATACCGCGCATGACAGAATTCACCCCTCCCGTTTCGTTTTCCGGACTGACGCCGGAGCTGGTCTTAGATGCCGTCGAGAGTGGCGGCTTGCGGAGCGACGGGCGCCTGCTGGCTCTGAATAGTTACGAAAATCGTGTCTATCAGCTGGGCATGGAGGACGGCGCGCCACTGGTCGCAAAATTTTACCGGCCATCGCGCTGGACAGACGCCGCAATTTTGGAAGAGCACGCCTTTGTGCAGGAGTTGGCCGCGCAGGAAATACCGGTCGTGGCGGCCTTGCCGGATGAAGATGGGCAGACTTTGCGGCAATTTCAGGGTTTTAGATTCGCCTTGTTTTCCCGTCAGAGCGGAAGGGCGCCGGAGATAGGTGATGCTGCCACACTGGAGTGGTTGGGGCGTTTCATCGGGCGCATTCATGCCGTTGGTGCCGTGCGTGCATTTGCTGAAAGGCCAGCACTGGATCTGCAAAGTTTCGGTATTGCGCCAAGAGACTGGTTGCTTGCGCACGATTTTATTCCTGACGATTTGCGGGTAGCCTATCTGAGCGTCAGCCAGCAGGCACTGGATGGTGTGCAGCGTTGTTATGAGCGTGCTGGCGACGTGCCGCTGCTACGCTTGCATGGCGACTGCCATATGGGGAATGTGTTGTGGGTGGAAGGCGGAGCGCAGGCCGGCCCGCACTTTGTGGATTTTGACGATAGCCGTATGGGGCCGGGAATACAGGATTTATGGATGTTGTTGTCCGGTTCGCGCAGCGAGATGCAAGGTCAGCTCAGTGATATTTTGGCTGGCTATGAAGATTTTTTTGAATTCGAACCGCGCCAGCTGTATCTGATCGAAGCTTTGCGTACCTTGCGCCTTTTGCATTATTCGGCATGGTTGGCGCAGCGCTGGGATGATCCCGCGTTTTTGGCGGCTTTCCCGTGGTTTAACACACAACGTTACTGGCAAGACCGCATCCTCGAATTACGTGAGCAAGTCGCTTTAATGGACGAGTCACCGCTGTGGCCAGTGTGATCGCAGGCAGCGGGGCTATGGGTAGGAAGACTGATTTTTATAGAACTGACGCAAAATTGCTCCGGCAATGGATGGTGAAGATGGTGGCGCATCGCGTACGACCATACGCCATCATTTCGCTGCGGTGATTTTGCTTTGGTCCTGTTTTATAACGAAGTAGATGGATAGACATATGACACAAGATGAACTGAAACTTGCCGTGGCTCAGGCGGCAATCGCCTATGTGGTGGAGGGCGAAATTGTTGGCGTCGGCACGGGTTCGACCGCCAATTTTTTTATCGATGAACTGGCCAAGATCAAACATAAGGTGAAGGCCGCGGTAGCCTCGTCCGAGGCGACTGCGGCTCGTTTGCGCGGACATGGCATTACTGTGCTGGATCTGAATGAAGTGACGTCAATGCCCGTGTATGTTGACGGCGCCGATGAAATTACTGCGCAAGGTGCCATGATCAAAGGCGGCGGTGCTGCACTGACGCGGGAAAAAATCGTCGCCTCGGTCGCGCAAAAATTCATCTGTATCGCTGATGGCTCCAAGCTGGTGCAATTGCTGGGCAAATTTCCATTACCTGTCGAAGTGATTCCCATGGCGCATGCCGTGGTGGCACGCAAGCTGAATTCGCTCGGTGGCGAAGCACGTTTGCGCCTGAAAGACGGTCAGCCGTTATTGACCGATAACGGCAATATGATTTTGGATGTCCACGGTTTGCAAATTGCTGATCCGCAGGCACTGGAAGCGACAATCAACAATATCGTCGGCGTTGTGACAGTCGGTCTGTTTGCGAAGCAAGGAGCTGACGTCTGTTTGCTCGGTACGTCAGAAGGAGTGAAAACGCTGGTATTTTAAGAAGATGGAATAAATATACTCTCCTTATTTTCATAAAAAATCGCCTGATTGCGCACGAATTTGGAGGGCGTTGGAAATATACTATGTGGGAGTATATGTTTTGTGTCGCATCATGTCAGCAAACTTAC
>JAGWUK010000375.1 GCA_028868455.1 Burkholderiales bacterium
GTTGCCGGATTTTGTGTCAGCGATCGAAATTGCGGAGGATCCAGCAAAGCCAGGTATTCGCGATGCAACTGAATCTCGCAACCGACGTCGACTACAATTTTCACCGCTGGCTCTTGCAGATTTTTGTTTGTCGTGACGATTAACACACGCTGACCGGCGCCGTACGACAAATTAACCTGCCCTGGCGCAAGCAGATTCCCATCTGGCGATTCCACTCTCGACCGAAAACAAACCTGATCAATCTCGGGCGCATCCGAACCGGAGACGTCCAGTTGCGCCCTGAGTTGCTGCCCCAAGCCTGATTGAATCCGGATTGCCCCCAGACCTAAAGCATACGCACTCCCCGCTACACCCGAAGCGAAGACTCCGGCACACAGCGCACTGAATGCAGATCGGCGAAATGGAACAGAAATAATGATGCCCTCGATGACAGAAAAGTTGAACTTGTAGCACAGGACTTATGCAAAATTGTTGCGGCAAACCGTGCCGACGAAGACCGCGTCAATCGTCCGGCGATAAGCCTTAACACTGCCGGAGCAGTTCTGCGTTTGTCCTGTAGACATGCAATGTGTACGTATTGCAATCTTACTGACTTTATAACGAACCTAGTAGTGACAGCAATTGAGCCACGTCGAAATTCGGTCAAATTACCAGCAGATTTCAACATATTTATCAATTAAAACAACAAATATGGTTTCCTTAACAATACGGCTCAATCATGAAAATTTCAAAGTGATATTTTCTTTAAGTCCAGAATTTTCTTTGCTATGCCACGCAAAATATTCACTTCCTCCGTTTCCAGTTGCGTCCGGGAGAATAAGCGCTTGATACGCGGCATCAATTTTTTAGGGTTATCAGGATTCAAAAAATCGATGGCGATCAAGGCTTGCTCCAGATGGCGATACATTCCTTCGATTTCTTCGACTTGCGCCAGTTGCCCCTGAAAACCGATCGTCGTATGCGCAGCCGTTTGCGGCGCAACATCGCTGAGTCGCCCTTCATAGGCCATCAGCTGAATTGCCTGCGCCAGATTTAAAGACGAATAGTCAGGATTGGCAGGAATATTAATCAATGCATGGCAATTGACGACGACCTCGTTTGGCAATCCGTAGCGCTCGCTGCCAAATATCAGGGCGATATGGGATTCTTTACGCTGGCCGGCGCTGGAAGCAAATTCGCGCGGACTAAGAACAGGTGGAGAAAATTCACGCAGTCGCGCACTGACAGCAGCAACAAAATCACAACCAGCTAAAGCCTCATCCATCGTCTCGACGATTTGCGCGCCATCCAGGACGTCTTGCGCGCCACTGGCGAATGCAATTGCCTCCGGATGTTGCAAGACATCGGGGTAACGCGGACGAACCAGCACCAGACGGGAAAACCCCATGGTTTTTATGGCTCTGGCAGCGGCGCCAACATTGCCAGGGTGGCTTGTTTCAACAAGAACAAAACGCAGGCGTTTAAAAAGAGATGTGTCGGTTTCGGTCAAGTTCATTTAAAATAGCGTCATCTATGCGTTAATTTAGGTTGGTTATGCAGTTCATCGCAAGGCTGACGACAAAACGCACGCTCTTTATCATTTTTGTGTAGCTACGTTACTGACTCGTCATGTGATGAGAGCAGTTCGTATGCCGTCATTTTATCGGAAACCTTATGCACCCAATGCTTAATACGGCTGTCAAAGCCGCTCGTCGTGGCGCAGCGATTATCAATCGTGCGTCTTTTGACCTAGATCGCGTCACAGTCACTGAAAAACAGTTCAACGATTTCGTTACTGAAGTTGATCAGGCTGCCGAAGCCGCCATCATTGAGGTACTCACCAGCGCTTACCCGGATCATGCGATCCTGGCAGAAGAATCAGGTGCTTCCGCTAATTTGCACGACGAAAATGATCATGTCTGGATCATCGACCCGCTCGATGGCACCACCAACTTCATCCACGGTTTTCCTCAATACTGCGTCTCGATTGCCTTGCAACAGCGCGGCGTTATCACGCAATCCGTTATTTTCGATCCGACACGCAATGAAATGTTTACCGCAAGCAAAGGCGGCGGCGCGTTTTTGAACGACAAGCGTATTCGTGTTACACGTTGCGATAAACTCGGCGATGCCCTGATCGGTACCGGTTTCCCCTCACGCGACTTGTCCGGACTGGATCAATATCTGGAAATGTTCAAAGTCATGACCGGCAAATGCCAGGGCCTGAGAAGACCAGGTTCGGCCGCTCTTGATCTCGCCTATGTTGCAACCGGCCGCCTTGACGGTTTCTTTGAAAAAGGTCTGGCGCCCTGGGATATCGCCGCCGGTGCATTGCTGGTTTCAGAAGCAGGCGGCATTATCGGTAATTTCTCCGGCGATTCCGATTACCTGTATAAAGGAGATGTCCTGGCAGGCACGCCAAAGGTTTTTGCGCAAATGGTCAACGTCTTGCAGGTATTTGCCGCTTCGAAATAATTTCATCTTGCGCCCCGTTGTAGTGGGGCGCCCCTTCTCAAACGGGCTCGCCAAGGCTGGCTCGTGTTTTCAGAAAATCAGCAGAATCACATGTCCTCATTCAGTGAACTCGGCTTATCCGAGTATATTGTTCGCGCAGTCAGCGACCAAGGTTATACCAGCCCTACCCCGATCCAGTCGCAAGCCATTCCGGCAGTTATCGGAGGTGGCGACCTCTTGGCAGGCGCACAAACCGGCACAGGAAAAACGGCCGGCTTTACGCTCCCCATCCTGCAACGCCTTTCCACGTCGGCCAATGCACCAACGGACAAGCTCAGCAAACGCCCTATCCGCGCACTGGTACTGACGCCAACGCGCGAACTCGCCGCGCAGGTTCAGGAAAGTGTGGAAACCTACGGCAAATATCTGAACCTGACCTCTGGCGTCATCTTTGGCGGTGTCGGCATCAACCCGCAAATCAAATTATTGAAACACGGCGTCGATATTCTGGTTGCCACACCGGGGCGCTTGCTCGACCATTATCAACAAGGCACCATTGATCTCAAAAATATTGAAATCCTCGTGCTTGATGAAGCCGATCGCATGCTCGACATGGGATTTATTCACGATATCAAAAAGGTTTTGGCAATCTTGCCCGCCAAACGGCAGAATCTTTTGTTCTCTGCGACTTTTTCTGACGACATCAAAGCGCTCGCCGACCGCCTGCTGAATAATCCGGCAATGATCGAAGTGGCGCGCCGCAATTCCACCGTTGAAGTCATCGCACAAAAAATCCATCCTGTTGACCGCGATAAAAAACATCCTTTGCTGGCGCACCTGATCAAGACGCATCAATGGTCGCAAGTGCTGGTATTTACGCGCACCAAGCACGGCGCCAATAAACTGGTCGAACAACTTGGCAAAGACGGTGTCGCTGCCATGGCTATCCACGGCAACAAAAGTCAGTCCGCACGCACCAAGGCACTGGCCGAATTTAAAGACGGCAGCTTGCCTGTGCTGGTCGCAACCGATATCGCCGCACGCGGTATCGATATCGACCAGTTACCACACGTCGTTAATTACGATTTGCCAAATGTGCCGGAAGACTATGTCCATCGCATCGGCCGCACCGGCCGCGCAGGCGCGACTGGCGAAGCCGTGTCACTGGTCTGTGTCGATGAGTTCAAACTGTTAGCGGACATTGAAAAATTCATCAAACGCCAGATTCCGCAAGAAATCATCGACGGCTTCATTCCTGACCCAAACGCCAAAGCGCAACCAATTCAATTGCGCAGCTTTGAAGCAAGAGGCCGTAATCAAAACGCTGGCCGCGCGCCGCGTCCGGCAAGCGATGCAAAACCGGGACAGCGCCGCCCGGCAACGCCATCCGGCAACCCGTCCGGCGGACCAGCCATCGCTCGCCACAACAGCAATCGACCAACCGTTAAACAATCAACGCCACGCCGCTCTGGCGGTCGCGGCAACGGCTAAATCCCCACTTGCCGGGAACATCCGTTAGTCCCAGTCAATCGGGCAAAAAGGCTATGCCGCATCATTTGCGGCATAGCCTTTTTTATAATTGATGCAAGAACGATGGTGGCTTATGCAATGCCAACAGCGAAACATCATGACAATTCACCTGCAAATTTCACCTTTTCAT
>JAGWUK010000376.1 GCA_028868455.1 Burkholderiales bacterium
GCATACGGACGCGGATATTCAAACAATTATTGACCGTGTTGCTGACAGTGTTGAGGCATTAAGGAGCGGCGGGTTTATTCAGACAATGGCCACGGTTTTACCCAGTGCCAACAACGGAGTCGAGACAAAAGCGTTGCCTTTGTCACCTGCACAAAAGCAGTTGGCCATTCTTGCAGCATTAACAGATCAAGGCTCATCTGCATATATCGTCAGCGTAGCGATTGACTTGCAAGGGAATTTTGATGCAACCGCAATGGAAACTGCTTTCCGGCGATTGGTACAAAGACACGATGCGTTACGTGCCTGCGTTGACGTTGACGCCGACGTACAGCGTATCGTCACAAATTTGCCGTTTGAGTTGCGTAGGCACAGCGTCGCTCCTGCAGATCTCGAACTTGCATTGCAAAACTCTGTCGCACAGCGCTTTGACTTGACTCGGCCAGGTGCGTTCCGGGTAGATCTTTTTGAAATGGACCAAACCCATGCCGTATTACTGTTTGCGGCACATCACGTATTTATTGACGGGCAGTCGGTGCAAATTTTATTTGAAGAATTTGCCGATTTGATGAAGGGATGGGGACTCGATCAGAGCTCGGATTACGCGAAGTTGGCAACGAAAATGGCGAGCGCGGGAAAATCAAATAACGACCAGGCGCATCGAGAATATTGGTTGCAGAAATTGCGTGGCGTGCCGGATGGCATAACACTGCCTTTCGCACGTGCGCGCTTGCCGATCCGACGCTTCAATGGCGCACGGGTATCGTGTGAACTTAATCTGACTAGCTTGCGGCGGCTAGAATTGAAAGCCCGGAAGCGCGGGATGTCGTCCAATATGGCGCTAATTGCGGCGTTTTCCGCTTGTTTGCGCCGTGCTGGTGCCGGGCAGGATATGGTGATTGGCATACCTTATTCAGGTCGAGACGCTGAGCTAGAAGGGATTCCCGGATACTGCGCCCATTTACTTCCTTTGCGATTAAATATTCCGGCACAAGCCAGCACGGACTTTGTACTTGAAGAAGTAAAACAAGTCTTTCTGGATGCAATTGCCCATGCCAATTATCCTTTGTCGCTATTGGTCGATGATTTGAACCTGGCCAAAGATCCATCCAGACCTGCGCTGGTTAATATGACTTTCAATGTCGATAAGCTGGCAGCAGTTCCCGATTTTCCGGGAACGAAAGCGCAACCTGTCTCATTACCTATTCGCCATGCGCGATTTGATCTTGGCTGCAATCTGATCGACTGGAATGAGGGGGCGAGCATTGAAATGGATTACGACAGTGATCTGTATGATGCAAAAGACGTCAAGGAATTACTGTCTAGTTTCGTCGCAATGATAGAGCGTATGAGTTTGGCCGATCAGGCGTTTGACGAGCGTCTGGCTTTACGTTTACCTTGGCACGTGTCTCCTTCTGTTGAAACTGACACCGCCTCCCCCGATTTGCTTGCGCGGTTTCGGCAAGCAGTCGCGCAAAATCCGCTGGCAATTGCCACCCAGTTAGATGCTGCTGAGATGATGAATCGATTTCAGTTGCAATGCCATTCGGATCAATTAGCACATTCGTTGCTGAATCAAATCACGTCGGATGGTCCGGTCGTTTTGCTGCTCGGACGCACGCTGGCGTTTCCTGTTGCCATGCTGGCGGCATGGAAATGCGGCAGGGCTTATTTACCGTTAGATGCCGGGTTGCCCGTGGGGCGCGTCCTTGAATTACTACAACAGGCGCATGCATCCTGTGTCATTTTGCAGGAAAGTAAGGGAAGTTTATTAACCCAATTACTTTGCGAGGCACTGAACGAAAGAAATATCAGCTACGTTTTGCTGTCAGAGAAATTTGCGACATCAGATTTGAGTAATCAAGAGCGTGGCAATATTAATGCTTTTCAAGATCGAAAAAATGCGCCAGAAGATTGCGCGTATCAGCTGTTTACTTCTGGTTCTACGGGGAAACCAAAATTGGTGTCGGTACCACATCGTGCAGTGATGCACTACCTTGATGCTGCGATCGAAGCATTTGGATTTTCTACTGGCTTAAGATACGCCGTTGTCTCCACATTTGCTGCTGACCTGGGTCTGACAGCGATACTCCCTGCTTTATTTCATTCCGGTACGTTGCTGATTGTCAGCAATGCTGTAGCAAGGGACGCTGACGCCTTTGCTGGATTAATCCGGCAATTTCCAATAGATGTTTTGAAAATTGTGCCATCCCATATGAAAGCCTTGCTTGCAACACGAAACCGTGTGTTGCCAGTATCGCATTTGATACTTGGTGGCGAAACGGCCAGTCCGCAACTATTGAAGCTGTTACACGACTGTCCACATGAATGCCGCATTTTTAACCACTTTGGTCCGACAGAGACGACTATTGGTGTGATGGTCGGAGAATGGTCTGGCGATACGGCAGGCATGCGTTTTACTCAACCCTTGGGGCGTAACCGGATATTAATTCTTGATGCGAATGGAAATCTTTGTGCATTCAATGAAACCGGTGAAATCTATATCGGCGGTCCAGGTCTGGCAATCGGTTACGTCGGACACGAGCGCGATCAGAGCGGACCATTTCTGTATAAAAACGTAGATGGTTTTGAGGAACGCTTATATCGCACTGGCGACTTGGCAGTATTGCGTGGAGACGGATCAATTAAGTTGTTCGGACGTAGCGATGAACAAATCAAGATTCGCGGATACCGTATAGAACCCGCAGAAATTGTAGATGCACTGACCGCGCAAGAGAATGTGGCGCAAGCCGTCGTATTCCTGTACCAGCCAGAAAATCGCCACGCGTATTTATTGGCATATGTCGTGCCGGTGTACCCTGAGTCGCAATGCGATAGCATGGAGTTGCTGTCACGATTAAGCAAGGTATTGCCTGAATACATGCTTCCGAAGGAAATATTATTTGTCGATCATCTGCCTTTCACTGCGAATGGAAAACTCGATAAGGCAGCATTGCCCAAGCCCTTGGCAACTGTGAACAATGTCGCTCAGATTGAGGGTGAGCAACAAAAGACGCCTCAGCAAATGGCGCTGATTTCGCTTTGGCGCGAATTATTACGCCTGGAGTGGATAGGGTTGCGTCACGATTTTTTCCAATGTGGCGGTGATTCGATTTTGGCGATCCAAATGATTGCGCGTTTGCGTCAGTCCGGGTGGATCGCAAAAGCCAGTGATATTTATGATGCGCCAATACTGATGGATTTTGCTGAAAAGCTGTTGCCGGCAGACGCAATTTTTGTATCCCAAAAACCTGCTGAAGGTCAATGCAGCTTGTTGCCGAGCCAGCTAAGGTTGCGGCAAATGATGGGACAAACGTTGCCGTCACATTACAACTTATCAGTTCGGTTAGCGCTGGAACATTGGGTGACACCGGAATTATTGCAAAAGGCAATAGGGAAACTGGTTCATGAGCATGATGCATTGCGTCTGTGCTTTGACGTAGCCAGCGAAAAGCCAGATGCCCATTTTGTCGAGGCCGTTGTACCCCCTTTATTGTTTTTGAGCGACAAAGAGAATCCGCTTCTGGAATTAAATCAGGCACAAGCAAGTTTGCGCCCTGAACTTGCCCAGTTAATGGTCGTGGTATGGCAATCAAGAGTTGAGGATGCAATTGCTGGCAAAGCACATGTAGTGCTGATATTGCATCACCTGATCAGTGACGGTGTATCGATACAAATTTTACTCGACGATTTACGTCAGGCGTTGTTGGCGATGAGAGCTGGTCGCGACCCCGATTTTGGCTATAAAACGCGAACTGTCCAAACCTGGGCAGAGCATTTATTGCGGCAGTCCAGACAAGATGCATTATCCGAAGAGGCTGAATATTGGACGATATGCACATCCATTCCCGCCCCTGAATTACCGGGAAGAATAGAGATGGAACCTGTGCGCATGAGGGACGAACGTCAGGTTTATGCCAATTTGTCTGTTGAAGAGACGGCCTTGTTTTTACATGGACTGCCAAATGCTGGCGCGGAAGATATGTTAATCGCAGCGTTGGTTTTGAGTTTGTCGACTTTGTGGGCGGAACCAATTGCATATCTGGAGTTGGAAGGTCATGGTCGTCAGATTACGCAGTCGGAACTGGATATAAG
>JAGWUK010000377.1 GCA_028868455.1 Burkholderiales bacterium
ATCAGGTCGCCAGTCAGGTCGCCGGTGCGCGTTATAGTGATGAGCGCATGGCGATGGTGGATCGTTAAGCGCTTGTCTTCAAGGAAGCGCGAGCGACAGTGACGCCAGCTTTTCCAGCAGGCTGGCATGGGTGGCGGGCGGCGCGGCAACGAGGCTGGAGGAAAGTCGCTGATAGGCGCGGCCGTGCACATCGGTGCACAGCCCGCCTGCTTCGCGCACGATGAAACCGGCACCCAGACAATTGAAGCCGTCCTGCCCGAATTGCCAAAACCCGTCCAGCCGACCGCAGGCGACATACGCCAATTGCAGTGCTGTCGGGCCCAGATTGCGGATCGCCAACGCTTCCGGCAAGAAAGCCTGCAAAGCGGCACCCGCTGCCGGAATTGCCCACGGCTGACGGGCAATAAAAGGCGGCTGGCTGGTTGCCAGAATCGCGTCGCGGTAACTGCTTTGCTGGTTAACATGGATCGCCTCGCCATTCAGATAGGCGCCCTGCCCGCGTATTGCATGGAAAATTTCCTGATGCACAGGATCATGCACGATGGCCAATACCGGTTCGCCGTTGCGCAACAGTGTCAAGGCCACGCACCAGTAAGGCAAGCCACGCAAAAATTGCACGGCGCCATCGATGGCGTCGCAAATCCAGTAATCGCCATGATCGAGCGCGGCCGTTGGCGCCAGCTCGAATTCGCCTTCCAGCCACGCGATGTCGGGAAAATCCTGTGCCAGTGCCTGCCGCAGTTGTTCGCTGGCGGCGTCGTCGATGGTTTGAAATGCCTGAAACATCTGCTCAATCGCCTGTACCGGTGTGCCGGTTTCAAACTGGCGCAGCAGGCTTTGCGCCACGCTTTGCACATGGCGGCTGACAGTTTCCATAAAATGGGTATCCAGATTTTGCATCGTGTTTTTCCTTGGTCAATATGCGTATGTCGCACGGAGACTGCAGCTTGACATCCGGCGCGCTGTCCGGCTAACTGTGCGAAGACAATTCATGCCGCATTTGGGCCAATATGGGTTACACCAACAATCACCATCGCAATTCTCCGATCGCATTGCCGCCTGACGCACCCGTCGAAGCGCGCCTGCACGATCGCGCTCCGCTGCTGATACAGGAACAATTCGCCACGCCGGGCAGCGGCAAACAGCGTCACACGCATCCCGAAGCGCAGTTGTATATCGCACTGCGCGGTGTGATCGTGGTGGATGCGGCCGACACGCGTTGCATCATTCCCCCCGGACACTGGTGCTGGATACCGCCCGGCGTGGAACATGGCGCCAGCGTGCATGGTGGCGCTGTGCGCAAAAAAATGCCGGCAAGCTCGCAGCCCGCCGCCAGCAAAGACAATGACGGTAACGAACAACGCGGGCTGATGGGGGGGCTGACTTTGTATCTGGCTGCGGCGCTATGCCGGGACTTGCCAGCGCAGACGCTGATCCTGCGCCAGACGCCATTGTTGCAAGCGCTGTTGCAGCGCATGCAGGCATGGCCGCCGCACGCGGCGCTGGACGCGGCGCAACAGCGTTTGTTGATGGTGTTTATCGATGAGCTGCGGCAAGCACCGCCGGAAGCCATGTAGCTGACCATGCCGCGCCATCCACGCTTATTGCAACTGGCCAGCAGCATTGCGGAGGATCCGGTCAATGACACATCGGTCGATGACTGGGCCAGTTTGCTGGGCATGTCGCGCCGCAGTATCAGCCGCCATTTTCGTGCAGAAACCGGCATGTCGCTCGTGGAATGGCGCCAGGTCGCGCGACTGCAGTGTGGTCTGGAAATGCTGACCGCAGGTTTGCCGGTGACGACCGTGGCGATCAGCCTCGGGTATGACAGTGTCAGCAGTTTTATCAGCCTGTTTCGCAAGCTGACCGGCACCACGCCGGCCAGATTTGCCGCACAATTTGCTGGCAAATAAACAGGTGCAATGCGCTGCGTACCTGGCAAAGCGCCGCGCTAAAACAAAGTGCCGACGACAGCCAAAGGCCGTGATGCAGACTCATTAAACATCCGCATTGATCGCAGCCTTAGACATACTCCCCTATTTTTTTTAAAAAATCGGCTTAATGCGCAGTCATTTTGAGCGGAGTAAAAATATACACGGAAGGAGTATAAGTATTTGTGCCAGCGGAAGAATACAATTCTGCGGCATCCGATCAGCTTTTCGCTCCGAGTCGGCGCGCAGTTCATTTGCCTTTCAGATACAAGGCGTCGTCAAACGTGAACAGCCACGCCGGACGATACACGGCGAAAATCGTCACCAGAAATCCAACCAGAAACGCTTCGCCCCAGGCCAGCAATAACATGTAGGCAATCGCGTCGGCAGAAATGCCTTGCTCCGGCAGCAGAACAGCGTGCAGAGCGAACGCCAGCAGTCCGGTGCCGCCATTGACCAGCAAGGCGCCAAAAAAGCCATTGGCAAACAGATACACAAACATATGATGCGGCAGATAGCGCTGCGTCAGGCGTAACAGCGTCGCGCTCAGCCAGCTTGGGAACACCGCCATCAGCAGGATGTTTGTGCCCAGATTCAGCCACAGACCGTCGTACTCGGCGGTATAGGCCAGTACGGCCACGCTGATGCCCAGCAGGCTCAGCGGGCGGCCAAACATCAGCGTAAACAGCGCCAGTCCCATCAGATGCAAATGCAGATCGGCCTGAATATGCACGCGCATGCGCCACAGCAAGGTCAGCACAATGATGCTGGCGCACCAGGCTGAAAACACGGTCGGCTCTTGCCAGCGTTTCCACGGTACATGGCGCATGGCCTGCAACACGCACAGCGCGGCCAGCAACATGCCAGGCAGATTCAGCCCGAGGTGCAGCGGCGTATAAAAAAATCCCATGTCGAGGCTCGCTTCGCAAAAAATGGCGGCATCCGGCAATGCCGCATCACTCCATGATCACGACATCATAGCGGTGAACGTGCAGCGACTTCCTGCGCCATATCAGCAAATTGACGCCGGTAATGCCCTGGGCTGACGGCAACGATGCGGCGAAAATGGTGACGCAGGCTTTCTTCCGAACCAAATCCGGCCAGCTCGGCGACTCGCAGCAGCGGGGTATGCGGCGATTCCAGCAACTCCTTGGCGATGGCAACACGCTCGCGTATCAGCCAGGCGCCGGGCGCCATACCGGTCGTTTCCTTGAACTGACGCTGCAAGGTGCGCGTGCTCATCGCCGCTTTTTGCGCCATCGTTTGCAAGGTATGCGGCAAAGTCGGATTGGCACGCACCCAGTCCATCAGTTTTGCCAGACGCGCATGTTCATCGACCGGCAGCGGACGCGGCACAAACTGCGCCTGCCCGCCTTCGCGATGCGGCGGCACGACAAGTCTTTGCGCCACCAGATTGGCAATGCGCGCGCCGTGGTCTTTCCGCACCAGATGCAACAACATATCGAGACCAGCAGCAGAGCCGGCCGAGGTGATGATCTGCTCTTCGTCCACGTACAAGGCATTGCTATGGACTTGCAAAGCCGGAAAGCGTTTTGCCAGTTTGTCGGCGTAGCGCCAATGTGTGGTCACCGACTTGCCATCCAGAATACCGGCAGCGGCCAAGACAAAAACACCGGAGCAGATCGAACAAAGGCGGGCGCCACGCACATAGGCGGCGCGCAAGCGGGCGAGCAATTCAGGCGGCGGCACTTCATCGGCATCGCGCCAGCCCGGGATGACGATGGTATCAGCCTCATCCAGCAGCGACAGATCATAAGGCGCTTCCACGCTGATGCCACCCGCCGCCCGAATTTTGCCGCGCTCCGCCGCGCAGACGGCAAAACGATACCAATCCACGCCGAGCTCCGGCCGCTGCAGCGCAAATAATTCCACCGTACAGCCAAATTCAAACGTACAAAGCTGATCGTAGGCGAGGGCGACAACAAGATGATTTTTCATGGCGATATCTTACCGGAAGTCGTCATTAACGCCATGCAAGCAAATGCCCATCAGTTTTGCCAGACAAAAAATCCCCGGAAAGAATTTTTTTTCGCGGAAAAACCGCTGGTTCAGAGTGTGACTTCGGAATGGCGTTCTATCAGTTCTATCTTGTAACCGTCGGGGTCTTGAACGAAGGCGATCACGGTTTT
>JAGWUK010000378.1 GCA_028868455.1 Burkholderiales bacterium
GTTACGCTTCAGATGCTGCGGCAATTCCAGGATTATTGCCGCAGCGAAAAACGGATACAGTCGCTCCCGCCGTTTATCGTGAACCAGCGGCAGCACCGACATCGGGCCGTTTGCCCTCGCTAAAACAGGAGGGGCCAAAAAATACGGCTTCCGGGAATAATAGTCAGTTAAGTGAGGAGGTATCATCTCTGCAAAAAGAGATTGATGCCATTCGTGAACTAAATAAATCTTCTGCGAGTTTTGGCGTTTCTATTCGCGCGCGCAGCGGCGAGAAAGGTTTATCGCAACTGAAGGATATTGAAACACCGATAGAGGTTCAATTACATAACCTCGGTAATGGCAAGCTTGGTCTTAAAATCATTCCTGTTCTGATTGACGCCGGAACTTTGTATTTGAATGATCCTGCCGTGGCTGGCCAATTTGGCATCAATACGCAGCTAAACGAAAGAGCCAAATACGATAAAGTTCCTTTTACTACAGTTGCCAAAAACGCTGGATTGTCTAACGTTGCGGAGATTGAGCAACAAGCCAAAGGCGTAGCACTGAGCCTAAGTTATGAAATAGCTAGTTTTAAAGTGGATATTGGTGCTAGCCCGGTCGGCTTTGCCGTCAATAACGTCGTGGGCGGTATACGTTGGAGCGAACAGTCGGATGGATTGAGCTTCGGTGCTGAAATAACCCGTCGTTCCGTGACAGACAGCTATTTATCGTATGCAGGGGCGCACGATAGTATTTATGGTTTGACTTGGGGTGGTGTGACAAAAACGGGTGTCCATCTTGATACGTCTTATGATGGTGAAGACGGGGGCGTGTATGCAAGTGGCGGTTATTATGCGTTGACAGGTAAAAATGTCGCAAAAAACCGTATGTTTGAACTAGGAGGTGGTGCCTATTGGCGTGCCTACAAAACCAACGACATGACGGTCACTACTGGTTTGAACATGACCTCCATGTTTTATAACAAAAACTTGCGATATTTTACTTACGGTCATGGCGGTTATTTCAGCCCTAAATCCTATGTTGCACTTGGTATCCCTTTAGAAGTAGCTGGACGTAAAGGACGCCTTTCTTATCTGGTCGGAACATCTATCGGTGTGCAGCATTTTACTGAATCTAAAACGCCGTATTTCCCTAATAATAGTGTCGATCAGGCTGATCTGGAATTGTTTGCCGCAGCGAATCCTAATGTCGGCATTCAAACTTACTATCCGGGGCAAACGCATACCGGTGTGCAGTTCAAACTTACTGGTGGTTTAGAGTACCAGTTTAATCCGCATCTTTTCGTTGGTAGCCGATTCTCTATTGATAATTCCGGAGACTTTACAGACGGTGCTGGTGCATTGTATTTGCGCTACTCGTTTGAGCCACAACGACAAGCAGTGCAATTCCCTCCGGTTGCACCGAAACCTTATTACCTCGGGAATTGATCGTGAAACTGCTTGTAAAATTCTGTATTTGCTGTTTTCTGACTCCTTTGTTCGCAATGGCTGCGGATCCACAAGCGGATGGGCGGGCATTTCTAGCACAGGGGGATAGCAATAATGCGGTGAAAAAGTTCTCAGAAGCGGCACAGATAAATCCTTTTGATGCTTCAGCTTTAAATAATCAGGCCGTTGCTTATGCGGCGCAAGGTGACACTGATAAAGCTTTGCAGTTACTTGAGCGAGCAGTGAAACTGGCACCAAATCGTGCTGACATTGCGTCAAATCTGAATGAATTACGAAACTGGATGAATAAAAATAATCCAAACGTCAGCACCCAAAAAAATGCTACGCCTTTTATCAATCCCTATCCGGGACAAAATTCCTTGCCACCCGAACCTCCCGCACTTTGGAAGCCGGCAGCACATTGAATTACAGGTACAGATCAAGCGCAGAATTTTCAGGGGAGATAAACGCTTGCCAAAAACCGAATTTTGATGCACTATGATCTTCAATTAGCTTGATTTAATGCCACAAATAATGAATTTTGCTCACTTTTATTTCTTTTTTTACTTTAGCTATTCCAAGCCAGGGGCGGTGGAGAAGCGGCAGGTTCACGTAAAAGCGAGATAAAAGAACCAAGCAACTTTCAAAAAAACCGCCACAGATGGCGGTTTTTTTTTATCAATTGTATTCATTTTTGTAATTCAACATCTGTTTTCAGACAATTGTAATTTTCGAAATTTAACGGGAGAGAACATGCAGCGCACTGATGATTTACGTATTCGGGAGATGAAGGAACTGGTTCCACCCTCACATTTGATTCGTGAGTTTGCTTGCTCCGATAAAGCATCGGAAACAGCAGCAAATGCAAGAACTGCCTTGCACCGGATTTTGCATGGGCAGGATGATCGTGTGATGGTCGTGATTGGCCCATGCTCTATCCATGATACAAAGGCTGCAATGGAGTACGCACAGCGCCTGGTGAAAGAGCGCCAACGTTTTTCCGCCGAGCTTGAAATCATTATGCGTGTGTATTTTGAAAAACCACGTACAACCGTTGGCTGGAAAGGCTTGATCAATGATCCGTATATGGATAATAGTTTCCGCATTAATGACGGTTTACGTATTGCACGCGAATTGTTATTGAATATTAACGAACTGGGGCTGCCAGCAGGAACTGAGTATTTGGACGTGATCAGTCCACAATATATTGCGGATCTGATCAGCTGGGGAGCCATCGGTGCGCGGACGACAGAGTCTCAGGTTCATCGAGAGTTGGCATCTGGTTTATCTTGTCCGGTCGGATTTAAGAACGGTACGGACGGTAATGTCAAAATTGCCGTTGATGCTATCAAGGCTTCTTCACAGCCACATCATTTTCTTTCGGTTACAAAAGGTGGGCATTCAGCAATCGTTTCTACCAATGGCAATGAAGATTGTCATATTATTCTCAGAGGCGGGAAGACGCCAAATTACGATGCAGCCAGTGTCGACGCAGCGTGCAAGGATATTGCCAATAGCGGTTTGGCTTCGCGTCTGATGATTGATGCCTCGCATGCAAATAGCTCGAAGAACCCGGCTAACCAAGTTCCCGTATGTGCCGATATCGCTTCGCAAATTGCTGGTGGCGATACGCGCATCGTTGGTGTAATGATCGAGTCTCACCTGGTGGCTGGTCGTCAAGACCTGATACCAGGGAAAGAGTTGGTTTATGGACAGTCAGTCACGGATGGATGCATCGATTGGGATGCCAGTATAAAAGTATTGGAAGGTCTGGCTGAGGCCGTTAAGCAACGTCGATTAAACGCAGCAGAATAATCAAATTTACTTAATAGCGCTTGGTTAAAGTCATTTTATCGCCATCATTGCGCATGTCCATCCTGTTCAGGAAGGACATGCCAAGCAGCGCAATCGATAAACCAGACTCAACAACCGACGCGTCGACCTGATGTAGTTCTACGTCACCGATTTTGACGGTATCAAGTTTTAGTAAATATGTGTTCACGATACCACCTGCGGTACTGGCGCGCCCCATTCGACCTGCTTTGTAATTGAGCCCTAATCGGACGGCATCGCTGACAGGCAAGGCAATCAGGCTTGCTCCCGTGTCAACCAGCATGTTGACACTTACACCGTTGATTAGCGCAGTTGCCATGAAATGTCCACGTTCACCTGCGCTTAACGTGACGGTATTGCCTTTGCTTGGCGCTGAACGGTGCGCACCTTGCCCTATCACCAAAACCTGACGTTTCCCGTGCTCAATGATCGTTGCTGATTCCCGGTCTGCTTCAAGCAGTTTGACGTCACCACTAATTGTGTTGCCGATCGAGTATGCCTTTGGTGGCGCACCATCTACTACCAGAATTGCTTTGCCGGGAGATAGGCCAACGAGATCTATGTCTGCTGCATTTGTAGATTGTGCAAACCAGGCCAGACACAACAAAGCAATTTTCTTTTTCATAGCAAATCCTTGCTGAACTTAATCGCGGAAATTATTGAATTCCAGTGGTAAATCTTTGATTTCTTTGCGTAAAAGTGCCATCGCTGCTTGCAAGTCATCTCTTTTCGCGCCTGTGACACGTACTGCGTCACCCTGGATGCTGGCTTGCACTTTCATTTTGCTTTCTTTAATTGCTTTG
>JAGWUK010000008.1 GCA_028868455.1 Burkholderiales bacterium
CGATCTGAATGCGAAATCAGAACGCCTCGGATGGTTGCCGTCGGCGCCGCAACTGGAAACCAATCCGCTTGATGTCTGCGACGCCGCAGCCGCAGCGGGATTGGAACCGCAGGAATATCTGAAACAAAGCCTGAAATCCGGTGTCGTCAATATGAGTTGCGACGATCCTGATAATCCTAAAAATTTCCCGCGCAATATGTTCGTCTGGCGTTCGAATATTCTCGGCAGCTCCGGCAAAGGCCACGAATACTTTTTGAAATACCTGCTTGGCACGCAAAACGCCTTGTTCGACGATCCCGACGAAGCGGTCAAGCCATCGGAAGTCAAATTCCGTCAGGAAGCGGCCGAAGGCAAACTCGATCTGCTGACTGTGCTCGACTTCCGCATGAGTACCACCTGCCTGTACGGCGACATCGTTTTACCTACCGCAACCTGGTACGAAAAAGACGATCTGAATACTTCGGACATGCATCCGTTCATTCATCCACTCAGCGAAGCCGTGCAACCGCTGTGGGAAAGCAGAACCGACTGGGAAATCTACAAAGGTATCGCGAAAAAATTCACCGAAATCGGCGGAGCTTATCTCGGTACGCGCAAAGATATCGTCCTGCAACCGCTGATGCACGATACCCCGGGCGAACTCGGTCAGGCATTTGAACCCAAGGATTGGAAAAAAGGCGAATGCGATCTGATCCCCGGCAAGACTGCTCCGAACTTTGTCGTAGTCGAACGTAACTACAAAGAGATCTATAAAAAATTCACGTCGATTGGTCCATTGCTCGACAAGCTCGGCAACGGTGGCAAGGGCATCAACTGGAATACCGAACATGAAGTTCATGAAATCGGTGGCATCACCAAGATCGTGACCGAAGAAGGCGTCTCCAAAGGTCGCCCACGTCTGGAAACTGCGATCGATGCCTGCGAAATGATTTTGACATTTGCCCCGGAAACCAACGGCCATGTTTCGGTCAAGGCATGGGATGCGCTGGGAAAAATTACCGGGCGCGATCACACCCATCTGGCAGTTGGTCGCGAACATGACAAGATCCGCTTCCGCGATGTCCAGGCGCAACCGCGCAAGATTATCTCTGCACCGACCTGGTCAGGTCTGGAATCGGAAGAAGTCAGCTACAACGCCGGTTATACCAATGTGCATGAGCTGATTCCATGGCGCACGCTGACCGGTCGCCAGCAGTTTTACCAGGATCACCGCTGGATGCTCGATTTCGGTGAAGGCATGTGCGTCTACAAACCGGCCATCGATACCAAAACGGTCGCACCGATGCTGAATAAATCACCCAATGGCGAAAAAGAAATTGTGCTGAACTGGATTACGCCGCATCAGAAATGGGGCATTCATTCGACCTATTCGGACAATCTGCGCATGCTGACGCTGTCGCGCGGCGGCCCGCATGTCTGGGTTTCTGAAATCGAAGCCAAAGAAGCCGGACTGGTCGATAACGACTGGGTAGAAGTCTTCAACAGTAACGGCACGCTGACCGCCCGCGTCGTGGTCAGCCAGCGTGTACCGAAAGGCATGTGTCTGATGTATCACGCCCAGGAAAAAATTGTGAATACCCCGGGGGCGGAAATGTCCGGCAAACGCGGCGGTATTCATAACTCGGTCACGCGCGCCGTGCTGAAACCGACGCACATGATAGGCGGCTACGCGCAACTGGCTTACGGCTTTAATTATTACGGCACGGTCGGCAGCAATCGCGATGAGTTCGTGGTCTTGCGCAAGATGAAAAAAGTGGATTGGTTAGAAGGCAAGCTGGAAGAGGAGTCAGCATCATGAAAATTCGTGCACAAGTCGGTATGGTGTTGAACCTGGATAAATGCATCGGTTGCCACACCTGTTCCGTGACGTGTAAAAACGTCTGGACCAGTCGCGACGGTGTCGAGTACGCCTGGTTTAATAACGTGGAAACCAAGCCCGGTATCGGTTATCCGAAAGAGTGGGAAAACCAGAAAAAATGGAATGGTGGCTGGCAGCGCAATGATGCAGGCAAGCTCGAACCGAAGCAAGGCGGCAAGCTGAAGATACTGGCGAATATTTTTGCCAATCCCAATCTGCCTTCCATTGACGATTATTACGAACCGTTCACTTTCGACTACGAACGTCTGCAAAACGCGCCGCTGTCGCAGACACCGCCGACCGCAAGACCAATTTCCGTCATTACCGGCAAAAAGATGGACAAAATCGTCTGGGGACCGAACTGGGAAGACGATTTAGGTGGCGAATTTTCAGCACGCAGCAAGGATCAGTTATTCGAAGGTTTGCAAAAGGAAATGTACAGCACCTTTGAATCGACTTTCATGATGTATCTGCCACGTTTGTGTGAACACTGCCTGAATCCGGCCTGCGTCGCCTCGTGTCCATCAGGCTCGATTTACAAGCGCGAAGATGACGGCATTGTGCTGGTTGATCAGGACAAATGCCGCGGCTGGCGCATGTGTATTTCCGGTTGCCCATACAAAAAGATTTACTACAACTGGAGCTCAGGCAAAGCGGAAAAATGCACGTTCTGCTATCCGCGTATTGAAGCCGGTCAGCCTACCGTGTGCTCGGAAACCTGCGTTGGCCGTATCCGCTATCTCGGCGTGTTGCTGTACGACGCTGACAAGATTGAGGCCGCTGCCTCGGTCGCTAACGAACAGGATTTGTACGAAGCGCAGCTCGGTTGCTTTCTCAATCCGCATGACCCGGCGGTGATTGCCGAAGCACGCAAACACGGTATTCCGGAAAGCTGGATTACGTCTGCGCAAAAATCGCCAGTCTACAAAATGGCGATGCAATGGAAAATCGCTTTTCCATTGCATCCGGAATACCGCACGCTGCCTATGGTCTGGTATGTACCGCCATTGTCGCCTATCCAGAAGGCGGCCGAAGCGGGCCACATGGGCATGAACGGCATTATTCCGGACGTGAAATCCCTGCGGATTCCGGTGCGGTATCTGGCCAATCTGCTGACGGCAGGCAAGGAAGAACCGGTACTGAAAGCGCTGGACCGCATGCTGGCCATGCGTGCCTATAAACGTGCCGAAGTCGTGCATGGTCAAAAGGATGAAGCGGTCTTGAAACAAGTCGGATTGACCGCAGAAGAAGTCGAAGACATGTACCAGACCATGGCGATTGCGAATTACGAAGACCGCTTTGTGATTCCTTCCTCACACAAGGAAATGGTAGAAGACAGCTTTAACGAAAAAGGCAGTTGCGGCTTCACTTTCGGCAACGGTTGCTCAGGCGGTACCTCTGATGGTTCCTTGTTCGGCAAAAAACCGCAGGGCAGTGTGATTTTCGTCGAGATGCCGAAGTCGCGCAAAAAATTGTCGATGACCGAAGAGTAAGGGGCACATCATGAAAATCTATCGAATTTTGTCGGCGCTGCTCAGTTATCCGCAGCCAGACCTGATTGCTGCCGTACCGGAAATTGAAGAGGCGCTGGCCGAGGGCGAAGGGGGGCAATTGCGATTGGCCATGCTGGAACCTTTGCTGACGTATCTGCAAGCAGAACCATTGATCACTTTGCAGGAAAATTATGTCGCGACTTTTGATCGCACACCGTCGCAGGCGTTGCATCTGTTTGAACACATCCACGGTGAAAGCCGCGATCGTGGTCAGGCCATGGTGGATCTGATCGAAGAGTACCGCGCACATGGATTTGAGCCCGAGGTCAATGAACTGCCGGATTTCGTTCCGCTGTTTCTGGAGTTCCTGAGTCTGACTAGCCCTGACGATGCCAATCGTCTGCTGGGTGATGCGATTCATGTCCTGGCGGCCATTGGCGTGCGCCTGCAACGCAATGACAGTCCGTATAGCGTGATCTTTGAAATGCTGACCACGCTGACCGATGTTGTGCCGCGTGAACAGGACGATCCGCCGGTGCGTGACATGGACGAGGCGATGGAAACCTTCGGCCCCGGCGCTGACGGCGTCGAGCCTTTGCTGCGCCCGCAGACAGCGGCCAGTCAGGTCGTTAATTTCTATCCGCGTCAGGCAAAGTCGGCAATGCATCTCGCATCTGTTCAACAAAAAGTGAGCTGATCATGAACTACTTACATCAATTTATTTACGGGATTTACCCCTACATTGCACTGGCGATTTTCCTGTTCGGCAGTCTGGCGCGTTTTGAACGCGAGCAATACACCTGGAAAAGCGATTCGTCGCAGATGCTGCATACAGGTAATCTGCGCGTCGGCAATATTTTGTTCCATGTCGGCATACTCGGCTTGTTCGGCGGCCATCTGGTCGGCTTGTTAACACCCGTGGCGGTCTGGGATGCGATCGGTATTACGCATAGTTTCAAGCAAATGATTGCGATGGTGGCCGGCGGCGTGTTCGGGACGTTGTGCATGTCGGGTTTGCTGATACTGATGCACCGTCGCATGACTGATCCACGCATTTCTGCCGTCACCAGAACCGGCGATAAAGTCTTGCTGTTGTGGATATTCATCACGCTGGGTCTGGGCTTGTCGACGATATTTGAATCAGCCAATCACCGCGACGGCCACATGATGGTTTTGCTGATGACCTGGGCGCAACACATCGTGACGTTCCGTGGCGATGCTGCCGACTACATTGCTGCTGCACCGTGGTTGTTCAAGGCGCACTTGTTCATGGGCTTGTCCTTGTTCGTGATCTTCCCGTTCACACGGCTGGTGCATGTCTGGAGCGGCTTTGCTTCGGTCACCTATCTGGGCCGCGCCTGGCAGCTGGTGCGTCCGCGTTAAGTTTGACGGGCTGATGCAAAACCGCTCCGTGATGACAGCTGATCCCGGTTGTATCAGCGATGCGTCAGTCCCGCCTGTTCATTTCTGTCCGGCACGACGAAGCCGTACCGGACAACTTATTTTATGGAGTCCATCATGCCTGTTATCGTGAATGGCGTCGAACTCAACGATGCCGATATGGAGCGTGAATTACCTGATCATCAGGATGCAGCCGATCCCGTGCAAAGCGCGATGACCGCACTGGTCCTGCGCCGCGTGTTGCTGGATAAAGCGAACGAGCTTGGCTTGTTCGGCGACGGCGACGACGAAATCATCGACGCCCTGCTGGCACAGGAAGTCGTGGTGCCGACACCGGGGCGCGACGAATGCCTGCGTCAATATCAGGCGCATCCTTCGCGCTTTACTGTGGGTGAACTGGTCGAAGCCAATCATATTTTGTTTCAGGTGACGCCAACACTGGAACTGGAGAGCCTGCGCAAACATGCCGAAATCGTTTTGGCTGATTTGCTGGCCGAACCGCAACGTTTTGCCGAGCTCGCCAAAATGAATTCAAACTGTCCGTCCAGCGAAGTCGGCGGCAATCTGGGGCAACTGGCGCGCGGCGCGACTGTACCGGAATTTGAAAAGATCGTTTTTTCGGCGGAACCGAACAGCATTTATCCCCGGCTGGTGGAAACCCGCTTTGGGCTGCACATTATTCAACTGGGGCGTAAAGCCGAAGGGCGCTTGCTGCCTTTTGAAGAGGTGGAAGCCGATATCGCTGCCGCCATGCAAAGCGCCAGCCATAGTCACGCTGTACGCCAGTATCTGCAACTGCTGGTCGGTCAGGCCAGCATTTCCGGTATCGAATTGCCGGGCGCCGACAGTCCGCTGGTGCAATAAATTCATTCTGGAAAGGCGCGCCGGACAGCCGGGATCGCGCCAGATCGTAGCACCGTCTTCTCAGGAAAAATCATCATGTCACAAGCTATGCAAAAACTGGTCAAACAGCACATCGAATGCGATGACCAGCTCAACCGTGTCGAAGCCGCATTGCAAAAAGGCGATATGGCCTCGGCCGGACGTAATTTCCGGCTTTTCAATGAGCAACTGGAAGACCATTTCCGGCTGGAAGAAGAACGCCTGTTTCCGGCGTTTGAACAGGCCACCGGCATGAGCAACGGCCCCACCGTCGTCATGCGTAACGAACACGCCGAAATTCGTGCATTGCGCGATGAAGCTTACGCCGCGATCGAAGCCAGTCAGCCAGAGCAGGCGCTGGCCGCCATCGATACCTTGAATGTGCTGATACAGCAGCACAATGTCAAAGAAGAAAATGTGCTTTACCCCATGTGCGGCGGCAGTATTCCGCATCTGGCTGCGGTACTGGGCTTTGGCGGTGGTTGCGGCGGCGCCTGCTCTTGCGCAGCGGCGGCCAAAGAAGCTGCTGCCTGAGGTCATGCTGTGCCACCCAGCTCCAGTCTTTGATTTAAGCCGTGCATGGCAACGGTCAAGATACTGAACTACGAACTGGCGCCATCGCCAGCGACGATTTTTGGATGCCTGTTGCCTGCACCGTGGCTAGGTATGCTGAGCGGCCTGTTGCTGGCGTTTGGGCCTGCTGACGGCTTGCCGCAGCGTTTTGCACCGTTAAATCTGGCGCTGACACATATGCTGGTGCTGGGGATGCTGGCACCGGTCATGATCGGTGCCTTATTTCAACTGATGCCGGTGGTTGCAGGGCAAACCGTTGCCGCCGCACGCTGGATTGCCCCGTTCGTTGCGATGGGTTCAGCCGCGACTGCCGTATGTCTGGCGGCAGGATTTTTATATGGCAAGCCGCAGGCCTTTGCCGCAGCAGGCGTACTGGCAGTGGTGCTATTTGGGGCGGTCATTCTGGCGTTCGCATTTACTGCATGGCGCATCAACGTCACGGATGCAACGACGCGCACATTGCGCTGGATCGCTATGGCACTATTTGCCGTCATACTGTGCGGCGTCAGCCTCGCCGGGAGCTTTGCTGGCTGGTGGCAGATCGATGTGCCACGTTGGTTGAATTTGCATGTCGCCTGGGGTTTGCTTGGCTGGATTGCGGCGCTGGTGGCTGGCGTTGCCAGCACCGTCGTCCCCATGTTTTGGCAAACCGTGCGACCAGTCGTGTGGTGGCAGCGCAGCTTGCCGGGAGCGCTGTACCTGCCGCTGGTCCTGGCGCTGATTCCTGCATTCTGGGATTGGGTATTACCGCTCAGCTGCCTGCTTGTATTTACCTTGTCGGCGATCGCTTTACGCGTCGTCAGCAAGGCCAAACGCCGGTTTGATCCGGCATGGCCACTGTGGCTGGCATGCACCGCAAGCTGGATGCTGGCCGCTTTGCTGACGCTGGTGCAGCATGTCGCGTACACCTATCCACCAGCCATCTGGTTGACTCTGCCGGTGGATAATTTCCCTTGGTGGATAGGTGTGCTGGCACTGGTCGGCGGTGCGGTATTGCCAGTCAATGCAATGCTCGGAAAAATCATTCCGTTTCTGGTGTTCCTGCATCTGCGCCGCCAGATTCCTGCAGGACGCCGTGTCCCGACAATGCAAGCCGTATTGCCGCCGCAACGCCTGCAATGGCAGGCGCGCATGGTGCTGCTCGCCCTGGCGTTGCTATTGGCTGTTCCGCTGGCACCAACAAGCTTCGCAATCGCCGCCGGCCTGGCATTTGCCATCTCGCAAGCGATGATGGGCGCATTTCTGATGCTGGCTTTGTTTCGCTATCGTAAGGAATTATTGGCGGCGATGAGGAAAGGAACGTAGGAAGCTCGAATTGAAGCAGATAAAACGCTGGGCAAGGAATGTATTTTTACAGGGGAAAACACAATCTGACAATTCGACTCCCGTTTCAATTGGAATCACCGACAAGCTCAATTTGTTCTTGAAACGCATCCCTCAGCATGCCATCCATTTCCTTTTTATTTTTTGGATACGGATAGTTGACGATGCCTTTGACTCCAAATTTTTGCAAAGTGTTTTGCGAAGGGAAATAGGCTTTGTTTGTCGATGCTGCATGATTGATTAAATCGATGCTTTCAAATTGTTTTTTCTGCATGGCGGCGGCCAATAATTTAACTGCTTCTGCTTCGCTCAGATCGGTATAGGTTTTTTCAGTTGTCTTTAAATTGAAGGACACAGTGACGATGGCTGGCTTCGTCAATTCGTAGGAAATTTTGATGAGTTGTTTGTCGATACCAAGCTGTTTAAAGAGTTGGTCATCGGCACGAAAAAGTTGCGCCATATCGTGTTGCGCTTTTTTGTAAACTGCGTCGGTAGTGTTTTTTAGCGGTGCATCACCGGTCATTCCGCCATGAAAACCCAGAACGGCACCTGGTGACAGGGATTTTTTTTGTGCTGATAGAAAAAGATAGTTGGCACAGCTGGAAAAACAATATTGATCGACAATCACGGTAACCGGATGTTTGATCATTTCTTGGGCGATTTGTAATCCAGCCTTGGCGTTACCGCCCTGAGAGTTGACAAACAGAACGCTGGTTCCAGTCTGCAGGTAGTGATTGATCAACGCTGCCGATTCCTGATTGATTTCACCGTCAAAGCGCAGCAAAGGTCCATTTTTTATCAGACTGAATGTGCTTGCCGATGCGACTTCGGATCATGCGAGAACGACCGGGAAAAAGATTTTTTGCAATGAACGGATCATTATTATCTCAGTTGAATTCAAACGTTTTGCCTGCCTTGCTTTTTCCGCCTCGCAAACAACGGTTTTTGAAAAAAATAGCGCAGGCATCCCTGTAAAAAACCGCGAAAAGCGATTTCTTCAAAGACGGCTGCACCGGATGAAAAAATCAGCGCATAGATAAATAGCATCAGCGTCAGGTTTTTCGGTAAAAAGCGGATGTAATTCGTTACTGCGAAAAATGCAATTATTGGTATAACGGTACCAGCACCGATCAGTAATCCCAACGCTAGTTGCCTGACGGCGTTTTGCATAGGTTTGCCAGCGCTTTCCTTATGACAGTAGTACCAGGCATAGCCAGTCAGAAATATGGAAAAAACGAGCGAAATCAGGATAAGCCAATCAATATGCGTTTTTTTGACGATGTGTAATTGAAGATTGGTAACATCGAATGCAAGCAGGCAAGCAATGAAGAAAAATAGTTTTTTCATATGGATGCCCTTAGAACGGTTTTATTTTTCAGAAAACATATTCATTTGCATTTTAAATAAATATATTAATTATTGTGAATTATTTGTTGATTTGTTGAAAATTATTTCAATTGAGTAATGCGAAAATACTGCTACATTTCGCGTCATTCGGAGCGCTGCGATCATAGCGCCGACCTCATGGAAATAGAAAAATCTCTATTGAATACACGCGCCATTGAACTGATGCGTTCAACAAACAAATAGATGTAATTGACCGGGCGCCGCGAAACGCTTAAGCCCCGGTTTCCCGTTTACTTCTCCCCCAAAAGAACTATTCCCCGATGCCTTATCGGCGAATTGCGGCGTGGGATTCTGGAGGCCACAATGCAGGTATGGAAAATCCTGCCTGTTCATCTGCCGAATACGTTGCTGCAGCAGCGACGAACGCAACTTTGGGTTCGTCTTCTGAGGCGGCCAGTCTGACTGATCGCTTTGGGCGGCGTGTCAGTTATTTGCGCTTGTCCGTCACGGATCGCTGTGATTTGCGTTGCAGTTATTGTTTGCCGAAGGGGTTTTCGGGTTTTGAAGAGCCGGAAAACTGGCTGAAGTTTGACGAGATTGAACGCGTCGTCGCAGCGTTTGCCAGGATGGGCGTGTCGCGCTTGCGACTGACCGGGGGCGAACCGCTGTTGCGTCGTCATTTACCGCAACTGGTACAGACGCTGGCGGGCTTGCCGGGGCTGCATGATATTTCTCTTTCCACGAATGCCACGCAATTGCATAAACATGCGGTCAGCTTACGGCAGGCGGGTGTCAGCCGCATCAATGTCAGTCTCGACAGTCTGGATAAGGCCTGCATGGAGCAGATCACCGGGCGCGACAGTTTTGGCAGCATCATGGCGGGTTTGCAGGCGGGCAAGCAGGCCGGGTTCGATCCGATCAAGTTGAACATGGTGCTGATGCGCGGTATTAACGATCATGAAATCATGCGCATGGCCGAATACTGCTTTAAAGAAGGCTTCATTTTGCGGCTGATTGAGGCCATGCCTATGGGCGATACCGGCCGACAAAGCCAGTACATGGATGTCAATCCTGTGCGCGAGCAATTGATTCAGGCATTTAATCTGGTGCCTGCCGCAGAAGAATTGGGTGGCGGCCCGGCGCGTTACTGGAGTACGGCCGATGGCAGCGGGACGGTGGGATTCATTTCGCCGATCAGCCAGCATTTTTGCGCCAGTTGCAATCGCGTGCGCTTGTCTGTCGATGGCACGCTGTATATGTGTCTGGGGCAGGAAGAGAAATGTGAACTGCGCCCTTTGTTGCGGGCCGGTGCCAGCGATACCGAGCTCGAAGCGGCGATCCGTGCGGCGATAGAATTGAAGCCGGAGCGCCACGAATTTACGACGCAGCGGCACAAGATCATCCGGTTTATGTCGCAAACCGGGGGGTAATCCGGCGCGCACTATTTGCATAGCGGTGACAGGGGCGGTGATGAAAGTCAGAAACATCCATCAGTTTATTGAAGGGTTCCAGCGGTTTCAGAGCAAGTATTTTGCGGGGGAAGATCCGCTCTATGAGCAATTGAATAACGGGCAAAACCCCACCACCTTGCTGATCGGCTGCTGCGATTCGCGTGTGGATCCGGCGCTGTTGCTTGATTGCGATCCTGGCGATATTTTTGTGGTCAGGAATGTCGCCAATCTGGTGCCGCCCTGCAATGAACTCGGGCACCAGCAAGGCGTCAGTGCGGCAGTGCAGTTTGCTGTGGAAGCCTTGAATGTCCAGCGCATCATTGTCATGGGGCATGAAAAATGCGGCGGCATACGTGCCCTGATGGAAGGGTACACCTCGGCGCGCAAGATTGATTTTATCGGGCACTGGATGAAGATCGTTGAGCCGGTCAAGCGCCAGATCAAAACGCAACTCGCGCATTGCTCGGTCGCCGAGCAAAATCGCGCCTGCGAAATGGGGGCAATTTTGATGTCGCTGAATAATCTGCGCAGCTTTCCGTGGATTGCCGAACGCGAGGCACGCGGCGAGATTGCCCTGCATGGCTGGTATTTTGATATGAGTCACGGTGCTTTGCTGGCTTACTCTGACCGCAGCGATAGCTTTTTACCGATGGTTTGTCCATTGGGTGTGCCGCAACAGGCCGCGTAAGCGAGCATCAAAATGAATGAGATGATGGTAAATACAGACTACACTGCATGGATATTCAAAGCGAAATCGCCACCATGAACTCATCCCAACCCTTGCCCGTCAGAAAGCGGATTACTTTTCGCATTTTGCTGACGACGATCGTCGGCTTGTCGCTGACTTTGCTGGCGATCGGCTATACCTTGCTGCTGTCGTGGCAACTCGAAGGCGGCGCGGCGGCGATTAATGAAGCGGGCAGCCTGCGCATGCGCTCTTTCCGGCTAGCGCTGGTGCTGGAGCATGCGATCAGCCAGGGGGATGTGGAAGACGAATTAAAGCAATTCAACAATACGCTGTCGGATTTGCAAAATGGCGACCCCAAGCGTCCGCTGTTCTTGCCGCCGAACGCGGCCATCATGGCAAAGATGAACAAGGTGCAGAAAAGCTGGCGCGAGCAAATGCAGATCGATGCTCAGGCGGCTTTATTTGAAGTCGATCCGGTGCGCAGGAACGAGGCCGTGCTGAAATACCGCAAGGCCTTGCCGCCGTTTGTGGATGACATCAATCAACTGGTTTCCATGGTCGAGGTCGAGTTGTCGGGCAAGACCACCTGGCTGCGCCTGTGTCAGACCATGCTGATTTTTATGTCGCTGGCGGCCAGCGTGGCGATGCTGTATCTGTTGTACCTGTGGATCATCGGGCCGGTCACGCGCATGCAGGCAGGTATTGCGCGCATGAGTAAAGACGATCTCAGTGTGCGTCTGCCGGTCGAAACAGAAGACGAGTTCGGCGTGCTGGCGCTGGCATTCAATAAAATGGCCGACCATGTGCAAAGTGCGCACCGCATGCTGGAGCAACGCGTGCAGGAAAAAACCCAGAAATTGCAGGCGCAAAATCACGAAGTCAGCACGCTGTATGAGATCGCCGCTTTTCTGGCAGGGCCGCATGCGATTGAAGAATTGTGTCGCGGCTTTTTACACCGCATCATGCAGCGCATCCAGGCCGAAGGCGGCACCGTCAGGATACTCGACAATGCCAACGACAATATGCACATTACTGTGCATGAAGGTATTTCCGAACAGATGATCGAAGAGGAACACTGCATCAAGAAAGACGATTGCCTGTGCGGCTCGGCGGTCACCACTGGCGTTGTGCTGGTGCGCGATTTCCGCCAGCTGAATCCGGTCAAGCATTATCGCTGTCAGGACGAAGGTTTTTTTTCTATTGCGGTGTTTCAGATCGTTGCACGTCAACAAGTCATTGGCACGTTTTCCCTGCATTTCGATAAAGAGCGCAATATCACCGGCGAAGAGCGGCGTTTGCTGGAAACGCTGGGGCAGAATCTTGGTGTGGCAATCGAAAACCAGCGCCTGATCGCGCACGAAAAAGAATTCGCCGTTTCGCAAGAACGCAATTTGCTGGCGCAGGGTCTGCACGACAGCATCGCGCAAGGCCTGAACTTTTTGAATCTGCAAGTGCAGATGCTGGAAGATTCGATGCGCCGCAATGATGTACAGGAAATCACCGACATCGTGCCGCTGCTGCGTGCGGGGGTCGAAGAAAGCTATGAAGATGTGCGCGAGTTGTTATTGAATTTCCGCACGCGTCTGGAAGACAGTGACCTGGAATCGGAAATGCGCAATGTCGTCAGCAAATTTGAGCGGCAATGCGGTATCAAGGGCCAGATAGAGATCATCGGCAGCGGCGCACCGCTGGCGCCTGAGCAGCAATTGCAGGTGCTGTTTATCTTGCAGGAAGCGTTATCGAATATCCGCAAGCACGCGCAGGCCTGCACGGTCAGCGTGCGGGTGGATAATCAGCGCGATTTCGAAATGCAGGTCATGGATGACGGCCGTGGATTTTCCATGGAAGAAGTGCAGCACAAATCGGAAGAGCATGTCGGCCTGCGCATCATGCAGGAGCGTGCGCAACGCCTGGCGGCGCAATTGCAGATTGACAGCGCGCCAGGGCAGGGCACTACGATTACCTTGCACTTACGCCGCGAAGAGCGGCTGGTCGCGTAAAATCATTGACGGTCATAATTTTAAAAACAGGGACGATGCATGACAATTAAAATTCTTCTGGTGGACGATCACACCTTGTTCCGTAGCGGCATACGTTTGCTGCTGCAACGCAATCCCGAATTTGAGATTGTCGGCGAGGCATCGGACGGGCTGGAAGGGGTCAAGCGGGCCAAACAGTTGCGTCCTGACGTGGTGCTGATGGATCTGAATATGGCCGGATTGTCCGGGCTGGAGGCGATGCAACTGATCGTCGAAGATTTGCCCGATACCGCGGTGTTGATGCTGACCGTATCCGAAGAAGCAGAAGACCTGAGCACCGCCTTAAAAAACGGTGCACGCGGCTATTTGTTGAAAAATATCGAAGCCGAATATCTGACGCAGGCGATCAAGCGCGCCGCCGCAGGTGAACCGGTGATTGCCGAATCCATGACAGCCAAGCTGGTCATGCAATTTCGGTCTGGCAATCATGTCGCGACCACGCCGGAGCGCGAAAAACTCACGCCGCGCGAACGTGAAACCATGGTCTGTCTGGCACGCGGCGAGAGCAACAAAGAAATCGCGCGGCACCTCGACGTCGCTGAAAGCACTGTCAAGATTCATGTACAAAACATTCTGAAAAAACTCAATCTGACCAGCCGCGTGCAAATCGCCGTCTACGCTGTCGAGCACGGTCTGGATAAATAATCGGCGCAGCAGCACTGCCGCAAAGTGCGCTGCAAAATACGGTTTTTATCCCGCCTAAAACCATGAAGCCCGCATGGATAAAGGGCTGGCGGCGTGTTGCCCGATCTGCAAAAACCTCCCCATTTGCGTCGCCTGTCTAGTCCTATTGGCGGATAGTCGCCATTTACCCATCCTTCTACACTTCACATTACTGGGACTGGCACAAAGCTGTTCCGGCTAATCGGTTTATTGTGAGAGGAAGATGATGACTAAACTCAATCTCGGCGGTCTCCTGGCAAATCACTCTTTGTTTCGCCATATCTCTCCTTTTGAGCTGGAAGCGCTGCAAAAGGAAGTGATCAAGGTAGAACTCGATAAAGGGTTGATGCTGTTTCGCAGAGGTGACATCGCGGAAGGCACCTATATCGTGGTGTATGGTCTGATCAAGCTCAGCATTCCGTCGTCGCAGGGCAATGACAAAGTGCTGGAACTGATTCGTTCTGGCCAGTGCTTTGGCGAAGCGATGATGTTCCTCGACGAGCCTTATCCTTTTTATGCCGAAGCGCTGGAAAATACCTTGCTCCTGAAAATCCCGAAAAATGCCTTGCTGCGCTTGCTTGACAATTCGCCAGCCATTGCACGCCAGATGATGGCCGGGCTGTCATATCGCCTGCTGGGCTTCATCCGTAATGTGGAACGCTATTCTCTGCAAAACGCCACGCAGCGTGTGATTGACTACCTGTTGCAAACCTCGACCCTGCAAAGTTCTACCGATGTCAGGCTGGAACTGAAAAAAAATCTGGTTGCGTCCTTGTTAAACCTGTCACCGGAAACCTTGTCGCGGGTTTTGCATCAACTGACCGATGAGCAATTGATCAAGGTGTCTGGCGCAACCATCCATATCGGTTGCCCGGATGCCCTGAAATCGTATCAGCATGGGGCGGCGATGCTGAATTGAGCGGGCTGATGCAACACTGCGCCGGTGTCCGGGTCACCTTGCCTTGCCGGAACAATGTTGCGTAAGTCCTGTTCTTTTGACTCAGGACAAAGACCGTGCAGCGGGAATTCGCTAGCATCTGCCCACCCTCAATTCTGTAGGAACAGGCTTTGGCCTATGAAAACTATTGATCTGGTTGCTCCTGCCGGCAGTCTGGTCGCCCTGAAAGCGGCGATCGACAAAGGAGCCAATGCCGTCTATCTCGGCCTGCGCAATGCGACCAATGCGCGCAATTTTGGTGGACTCAATTTTGGTGACAATGATATCCGGCAGGGCGTGGACTATGCGCATGCGCGTGGACGGCACATCCTGTTCGCCATCAATACCTATCCGCAGGCGCGTGCCGTGGGCGAATGGCGACAGGCCATCGATACTGCCGTGCAGATGGGCGCCGATGCCGTGATTCTGGCTGACCCCGGCCTGATGGCGTATGCACGCGATCGCTATCCGGAATTGCGCCTGCATTTGTCGGTGCAGGGATCGGCCACCACGCTGGATGCGATCGAACTCATGCGCGAGCAGTTTCATATTCGCCGCGCCGTGTTGCCGCGCGTGCTGACTTTGCAGGAAATCGAAAAAATCATTCGCCAGACCGAGGTGGAAATTGAAGTCTTCGGTTTTGGCAGCCTGTGCGTGATGGCCGAGGGACGTTGCCTGTTGTCCAGCTATGTCACGGGCGATTCGCCGAATAATAAAGGCGTCTGTTCACCGGCACATGCGGTCAGCTGGGAAGAAAAAGACAAGACCCTGTATGCACGCCTTGGCGGCACGCTGATTGATCGCTACGCCCCGAACGAGGCCGCCGGCTATCCGACCTTGTGCAAGGGCCGCTTTGAAGTCGAAGGCGAAACCGATTATGCGCTGGAAGAACCGACCAGCCTGAATGCGATTGGCCTCTTGCCCAAGCTGATCAACATGGGCGTGGCGGCAATCAAGATCGAAGGAAGGCAGCGCAGTCCCAGCTATGTTGCGCAAGTGGTTGGCACATTGCGCGCCGCGCTGGATGCGGCGCAGCGCGATCCGGAGCGGTATTCGCCGCGCCCCGACTGGCAAGCCACGCTGGCGCGTCATGCCGAAGGCGCGCAAGTCACGCAGGGCGCTTTCGAGCGGCCATGGAAATAGGCGGGAGCAGCGATGAACAAGATGAAATTAGCACTGGCGCCGTTGGCGTATTACTGGTCGAAAGAAGCCACGCAAAGTTTTTATGCCGACGTGATGGACTGGCCGGTGGATATTGTGTATCTGGGTGAGGTCGTGTGTTCGCGCCGGCATCTGATGAAGCTTGACGACTGGCTGGCGCTGGCGTCAGCCTTGCGCGATGCAGGCAAAGAAGTGGTGTTGTCGAGCCTGACGCTGATCGACAGCGAAGCGGATCGCCGTGCCATGCACAGGATGATCGAGCGCGCGGGTTCCGACGGCTTGCTGATCGAGGCGAACGACTTTAGCGCGGTGCGCGCCATGCAGGGCGAACCGTTTGTCGCCGGGCCACATCTGAACGTGTATCACGACGGCACACTGGCCTGGCTGAACAGTCTTGGCGCGTGCCGTTTTATCCCGCCGATAGAATTGCCGGGCGTGGATCTGGAGACGTTGCAGCAGCAAAGGCCGACCGGCATGCAAACCGAAGTGCAGGTCTGGGGGCGCATGGCGCTGGCCTTTTCATCGCGCTGCTTTACGGCTCGCCATCATCGGCTGCGCAAGGATAATTGCGAATTTCGCTGTGAAATGTATCCGGATGGTTTGCCGCTGGATACGCGCGACAAGCAATCGTTTTTGAACATCAATGGCATCCAGACGCAAAGCGCCAGTTGCCTTGATCTGGGTGCGCAAGTGCCGCAGCTGGCAGCAATGGGTGTGGACATTCTGCGTCTGCAACCGCAGTCGCAGCACATGGCGGCCATTGTTGCTGCATTCGATACGGCGCTGCGCAGCCGCAAGCCAGCGCAGGTCGATGCAGCTTGCCTGCCGCCTCGGGCAAAGCGCAGCAATGGTTATTGGCTGGCGCAGCCCGGCATGCAATGGCAAGACCATGCGGCCTGACGTGCTTTCCCCGTTCATTCAATAAGGACAGATGATGCAACTCACCGATTTTCGTTTTCCTGCCCCATTGGCGAACCTGGGTCGCCTGATGCCGTCGCCGCTGGCCAGTGCGCCGCTGTTGTTGATGCTGGAACTGGCGCGGCGTCGCCAATGGCTGACCGCGCCGGAAAGTCTGTACGGTAAAACTTTTCTGATGCAGATCGAGGATCTGGGGCTGGAGCTGAGTTTCATCTGCGATCAGGGCAAATTTAAGCCAGTCGCCAAAAAACTCGATGCCGATGTGCGGCTGTCGGCCAGCGCCATGGATTTTTTTCAACTGGCGTCCGGCATGGAAGATGCCGACACCTTGTTTTTTCGGCGTCGTCTGAAGATGGAAGGCGATACCGAACTGGGTATCGCCGTCAAATACTGGATCGATGCCAGCGAAAGACCGGCCTGGCTGACAGCGATGGCAGCGCGCCTGGGCGCCGCCTGAACAGGCCACGGAATACATGGAGCGATAGCGATGAGCCAGCCCGATTTGCCTTTGGTGTATGCGTGTTCCGGTTGCTCCAGCGTCGCGCAACTGGCCAATGACTGTGCCTTGCGGCTGGATCGCGAAGGCAAGGCGCAGATGTCGTGCATCAGCGGTGTTGGCGGTGGCGTCGCGCCGCTGGTCAAACTGGCGCAATCGGGACGCGCGATTCTGGCGCTGGATGGTTGTGCGCTGGCGTGCGTTCAGGCTTGCCTGCAACAGGCTGGCGTGGTCGCTGATCGCCATCTGGTGCTTAACCGCGAAGGCGCACGCAAGCGCTTTCATGCTGACGCCAGTGAAGACGAATCGCAGCAAGTCTGGCATGCGGTCGAGCAGGCATGGCAAGCGCTGCGTGTGGTCACGCCGTAGCGCTTTAGCGGCGCAGGGTTTGAATATACTCCCTGTTTTTTCTGTAAAAATTGCTCGATTGCGCAGTATGTACGTGGATATTGAAAAAATACTGAGCTGGAGTATCTGTAATTTAAGGCAGCCTGTGACGATTTTGCGCCACATGTTGATGTCAATTTTTGATCGGAATGGATCATGAAACGTCTGGCACTCGCACCGCATCGTCTGTATTTTTTTCTGGGCGCTTTAGCCCTGTTCATCCTGTTTGCCTGGTGGTGGTCGCATCTGCAGGGCAGTTACAGCGCGGCGATTCCCTTGCATGCCTTGCTGATGCCTTTGGGGATTTTTCCGCTCTTCATACTGGGTTTTACGTTTACCGCTGGGCCGCGCTGGCTGGGCGTGGACGCGCAGAATCAGGATTTTCTGCTGCATGGCGGTACCTATTTTTCCGGGCTGATGCTGGTTGTGCTGGCGTCTGAAATTGGCTGGCTGCCTTTGCGTACGTCCGGTTTCGCGCTGATGCTGAGCGCCTGGGCGGCGGTCAGCTGGCGCTGGATGACGCTGGTGCGCCAAAGTCGTGCTGCCGATAAACGCCATGCGCAGGCTTTGCTGCTGGCGATGTGCGGCGGGGCTGCGGCAATCACGACGACCTTGCTCTGGAGTCTGGGCTGGCAAGCCGCGTGGACAGTGGCGCGGCAATTGACGTTCTTCGGATTTTTATTGCCGATTTTTCTGACGGTTTGTCATCGCATGCTGCCGTTTTTTTCCAGCAGTGTCCTGGTGCCTTACACGATATGGAAACCCTATACCTTGCTGGCAGGCTGGTTGACGGGATGTGCGGTGCTGGTGCTCGCCGGCAGTCTGGGTTATGCACAAATCGAAGCTGGCACCGCCGCAGTGCTGAGCCTGAGTTTCTTGTACACCTCGTGGCGCTGGGGCGTGTTGCGCTGTCTGCAAAACCGCCTGCTGGCCATGCTGCATCTGTCGTTCTTGTGGCTCAGCGTGGTGTTTGCCCTGCAGGCCGCAACGGCATGGGGCGCGCCGCTGGGTTCGGCTGCCATCCATGCGCTGGGGCTGGGTTTCATGGGCACCATGCTGGTCGGCTTCGTCAGCCGCGTGACGTACGGCCACAGCGGTCGCGCGCTGGAAGCGGGCAATGGTTTGTGGGCCTTGTATCTGGGCTTGCATCTGGCCGCAATCTTGCGCGTGCTCGCCAGCCTGTTTGCCATGCCGCTGATGCTGCGCGTGTCCGCCAGTATCTGGTTGCTGTTACTGGCATGCTGGGTTGCGCAGATGGTACCGGTGTACTTGCGCGCACGCGCCGATGGCAAAGCCGGTTAGTTTACGTCGGTAGATCAACTCGTGCAGCAGGTGCGAGGTCGCGTCCGGGTTCTATGTCAGCAAAGTCTGTTCTAGCGCAAATGCATCTAGTTCTTCCTGACTAGTCGCTACGTCGGAATGCGTATTGATACTGTAGTGACGATGTTTAGACTGGTGGCATCATTCACCACGCCGGACTCATCATGGAAAATCCACTGCGCTCCCACGGACTTTGTCTGAAAAAAATTTCCTTCCTGATTGGTATTGCCTGTAGCTCTATGGC
>JAGWUK010000379.1 GCA_028868455.1 Burkholderiales bacterium
GCTTGTTGAACCGTGACTGGCACTGCTGCTATCAGCCGCTGGCTGACCTTGATGGCATCTTTTGGCAATGCTTCAACCTTGGTTTGCCGATTTGCATCCGTAGCGATTTCTTGTGCTTTGACTTCCCATTGCACTTGCTGACTTTCGACGTCACCGTTCATCGATGGAGCAAGCACCGACCAGTTCGCTTCTCTTGCCTCACCTGCTGGAATTTGCAAGGTCTGCACGGGCAATGGCGCAATATCACTCACGCCCGCGCCGCTGGCGCTGGCTTGAACAGACACCGACATGCCATGTGTAGTTGTGTTTCGCACAGTAAACATGGCGGTATAGTGATCACCTTCCCGGATCAACGGCGGCAAACCGGAAACCAGTTGCAAATCCTGCGTCGCCCGAATACTGGTGCTTCCTTTACCGAAGTACGATTCGCCGCTCTGCGCGATCGCCACAATGCGGAAACTCGTCAACGCGTCATTTAACGGCACCTCGACTTGTGCCCTGCCTTTGGCATCAAGCTTCACAGAAGGTTTCCAGAGCAATAAGGTGTCAAACAACTCACGGGTCGGTGCCTTACCACCACCACCTCCCGCCGCGACAGCCTTACGCCCATAATGACGTTTGCCGATTACCTGCATTTGCGCTGTCGCTGTCTCTACGCCATAACTACGACGTTGCAACATGACTGGCAACACGTCCCAGGTGTCATTCGGTTGCAGTTCCAGCAAAGCCTCATCCACAGCGGCTACCGCGACTTCTGCGCCGGCTGCGGGCCTGCCATCCGGCAATGTCACCTGAATATTCACCTTGGAAACAGCGCGAATTGGGTAAACAGATTTGTCGCTGGTGACGTCCACTTTGAGCTGATGCCCGGTCGTACCAACAGCGATTTCTGCTATGCCGTATTTAAACGCTGGTTTGGCGAGATCAACGGTGGCGCTGGGGAATTGATATTCGCGGAATTCATGCCACCAGTTCAGTGGTTCTTTCCACCCCCAGGTAAAGAAGGAATACCAAGGCACTTCGCGCATGCGTCCCCGGACGGCCAATACGGAAACGAAAATATTCGGCCCATATTCCGCCTTGATCGGCAACTGCACAGTGGGATCACGTCCATTCAACTTGACTACCGAGGTCGTGATCACCCCTTCCCGTTCCACGGCAATCAATGCCGTCGCATAACGAAAAGGCATGCGAATTTGAAATTTTGCGATCTCGCCGGGCTGATATTGCTTTTTCTCCGGGATAACGTCCATACGGTCAAGGTTTTCCCCTTCAAACCATAATTCACCCAAGCCGGTCACCCACATTGACGTTTTTGCAAACGCAGCTTGGCCATTATCATCGGTGGCTGTCGCTGTTAACTCAATATTGCCGGATTCTTTTAAATCCACTTCGCACAATAACAAGCCACGTGCATCAGATTTTCCCGAACAGATTTTGCCCAGGTCCTGCGAAGTCGGTACGTTTTCGTAGGCGTAAAAACCACCGACTATGCGCTTCCTGTGCGAATTGTTCTTTTTTGCCACGGCAGAAATCGAGATCGGCACACCTGCCAAAGGCTTGCCGGTCGTATCTAAGGCAATGGCCGTCAGACGTGTTTTATTTTTGACCGATACCCATTCTTCGTTCTTGATTCCGACAATGACTGCTGAAGGCCATAGCGGCGTCACTGTACTCATCGTCTGGATTTCGCCATTCGGATCGGCGTACGTCATTTCTGTCAGTAACTCTTGCGGACGTTTAATTTCTGGCAGATGCGGAATCAGCGTCTTGCCCGTACCATTTTTATCCAATGTCACTGGGATTTTATTGGCGACAATTTTCTGGTCTTCAGGATTTTCTTCGTAAGCATCAAAAGAATATTGCTCATATGAAGGGAAAGAAACGGCATGGCTGCGCAACATGCTCGTTATGTGCACGGGCAAACCCGCTGCACCGCCGCCATTGATGTAATTCAGTTGCACATCCAGAGGAAGATTTTTCGGAGAAATCTGTACGCCTTTAGGCGCAACTATGCGGCCTTGCAACAAGGGCAGGCGGAATTCTTCTACGCGAAAACTGGACGTGTAATACGTATTCTCGTGATAAGGCTCACCTTCAGCGTCGTCTGAAGCGTTCTTCGTATCGTCGTCAGTCTTGACTTTGCCACTATCCAAGACAATCTGGTAGCGCCCCAGCTTTGCCTGTTTAGGAATGGCAAAAGTGCTTTCTGCGACATTGCGATCGCGCCAGGTCAAGGGAAATTGAAATTCCTGATTGCTTCCCTGATGAATAATTCGGATGCGATTAGGTAATAATTCTTCTTTCTGCAGTCGTAATCCATTCATGGATTCGACCCGAATGATATGTTTCATCGATACGGTTTCGCCAGCGCGAAACAGACTGCGATCCAATATCGTATGTGCCTTGACTGTCGCCAGTTTGCTGGTGTCGGTAGGCAGATTAAAGCGATAAGCTTCTATCCCGTTATTCCAGGATGACAGCGCGAACGCCATGTCGGCACGACCTTTTTCATCAGTCTTGCGCGCACTGACAAAATAACCGCTTACTTTCGGCTCCGCTTTATTCGCCTGATCGCTTTGCGGACAGGCGCCATCCAGTGTCAGCGGCACGATGACAACGCCATTCCTGGTGGTTTTACCTTTCCAGACTGACTTACCGTAACAATCGGAAATTTGCACATCCGCGTCAGCGACCGGTTTGGCATTATCCAGCGTGGTGACCCAGATGGCACCGTTTTCGCGTCCCATCTTGATATGGACGGCCAGATTCGTCACCAGAGCACTGGTCCGCACGAACATCGGTGCGCGTTTGCCTAGCAACGATGCACCCAATTTTTGCGATTCCAGTTCCAGTACATAAAAACCTGGGTCTTTAAATGGAATACCAATCACTTCAAATGGTCGCGTCGCGTGCTCTGGGGAAGCTGGCAAATTCAGCTTTTGCACATTCGGCTCTTTTTCCAGCAGACCGATAGCGCGTGTTTCGACCATGACACCATTTTTCTTGATCGTCGTTTCGTGATACTTGTTCAGGCGGCTGATCCACTCAATGATTGCTGCATCGCTATCGACTTTCAAGTTAGCCAATTGGCCAGGCGCCTGTTTCGCATTGGCTGAACGTGCGATCAGATTTTGTTCGACATTGCGCAAAGTCACCGGCAAGGTGGCATCGGCGTTGAGCTCCACAATACCAAATGGGGCTGCAGGAAACTTTGCCAGAGGCGGGAACTCCGCAGTTTTTATTTTCAAAGGAAATTGCGCCGCATTCTCCAATGTCCTGCCACTATCGTCCTTGAGGTTCGAAGGCAGCTCCACCGTCAGTTCGGCCTTTTCAGCAAATGGCGGCTTGAAGCGAACCTGGGAAATCAGTTCTTCGTCGTTATCTTTCCTGATATCGGGCTTGATGCTGGAACCACCGCTTTTTAGTACGATTTGTTCAGCTAATTTGCGATCAATACCCGCACTAAAATTTAACGTCAGCGGCAGTATCGGAGTACATGCGGCATTGGCATTTTCACGTTCGCAATTTACTGTTGCTGTAAATGCCGGGCGTGAATGGTAGACAAAGGTCTGGCTATGCGTCGCTGCTATGCCATTGGCGGTACTGATTCCTTTTTCCCAGACGAGACGTACCGCTGCGTCCGCCGGGAAGCGCTGTTGGCATTGCACGGTGCTGACACGCGCCGGATCGGTGTTTTTGGCAAATTCTTTCAGCAAGGCTTCGCGATTTGCCCCGGTTAAAAATTTGACCGGAACGCGCTCATGCACACCCTCTATTTCGCAATACACATGCTGGCGCATACTGGCTTCTGTCGCTGCCGCAGACTGAAACAGGATAAATGCCTGTTCTTCTTCAATATTGCTGCCGTCGTACGGACTGACACGCAACACGGCTGGTCCACCGGTATTGAACTGAAAACTCGATTTTCCGCTGAAGCTATTTCCAGCGACGGACTTAAATTCCGGCTTCAGCGTGAAACTACATTGCTGTCCAACTGGCACATCCTGAGTAAAGTCATACACCCAATT
>JAGWUK010000380.1 GCA_028868455.1 Burkholderiales bacterium
ATTGCAACCCCTAAGCGTTATAGCGTTTGGCGCCGCAGTCGCATGGAGCGACGCCGGGGATTGACCCTGTGAATGCCTCCGCACCGCATTACGCAGGATTGATCCCCTGCGGACAGGCTGAGACTCCCAGCTTTGCGGTCGCGGCTCTTTCGGAGTCCAGAGAGCTGATATGAGCCGTTACAGAAAAATCGAGGTCAGGACGTGGGCAGACTCACGGTTTCGTGAGCTGTCACCCATCCCGCCGTGCGGACAGGGCCTATGGTTCTACCTTTTGACTGGCCCACACACTGGGCCTATCCCGGGCCTGTTTCGCGCAGGGCGGGCAGCAATGGCCGAAGAATTGGACTGGCCGCTGGAAGACTTCGACAAAGCCTTTGCCGAAGCCTTTGACAAAGGCATGGTGAAAGCCGACTTCAAAGCTAGGGTTGTTTGGCTTCCGAAGGCGATCTATCACAACAAGCCAGAGTCGCCGAACGTTGTACGCGGGTGGCGCGTCGAGCTTGACCTGATTCCCGATTGTGCGCTCAAGAGTGAGGCCATTGCAGCAATCCGAGATGCGCTTGAGTCATTCGGAAATGGCTTTGTAGCTGCGTTTGACGAGATATGCCCGCCGATTTGGAAGGCTTCCAGAAAGCCTTCCGGGAAGCCTTCGGCAAAGACTATGCCTAATCAGGAACAGGAACAGGAACAGGATAAAGAGCTTGAATCTGCTAACGCAGATTTGTCGGCAGAGCTGCCGACCGAAACGCCACCTGCGTCTGCAAAACCTGCAAAACCTGCAAGGCCGCCATGCCCGCATGACGCCATCATCGCCGCCTACCACGAAATCCTGCCCGAGCTTCCGGCAGTCCGTTCGTGGACAGATACCCGCAGAAAGCACCTGCAAGCCCGCTGGCGAGAATCCGGCGAGCGGCAGGAAGTCGGGTGGTGGCAAGGGTTTTTCAGCTACGTGCGCCGCTGTCCGTGGCTCATGGGTTGCGGCGTCCCTGGGGATGGGCGGAGCGTTTTCAGGGCTGATCTTGGGTGGCTGGTGAAGCCTGAGAACTTCGCAAAGGTGCTGGAAGGGCGATACGAGCAGAGGAGCGCAGCATGATCGACACACCCGCAGAAATCAGCCGTATGGCCGCGCTATACCGCATCGCTGACGCGGAGCCGCGCCTTCCTCCGCAGGCCGTGCAGGCCGAGCAATCCGTCCTTGGCGGGCTGCTGCTAGACCCTTCCGCATGGCCGAAAGTGGCGGATATGCTGGCCGAGGGCGATTTTTATCATGCCAGACATCAGCTTATTTTCCGCGCCATCCGTGCGCTTGCCGAGCATGGGAAGCCGCACGACGCAGTGACCGTTGGCGATTTTTTGGTGTCGCGTGGACATGGCGAACAGGTCGGTAATGGGGCGGACGTTGTAGCTCTGACCGGATGCGTTCCTAGCGCCGCCAATATCGCCGCGTATTCCGACCTGGTGGCTGGCAAGGCGCGGCTGCGTAGGGCGATCGAGGCGGGGACTGCGCTTGTTGACGCATGTTTTTCACCCGGTGACCGTGATGCAGATGAGGTTATTTCTGACGCAGCGCGGGAGCTTTCCGAGCTGCAACCGCAGGCGCAAGGCGGGGCACGCGACATGCGCGAAACGCTGACCGAATGGCTGACGCAGTACGAGCGGCTATGCCAGTCACACAGCGGGATAACCGGCCTGCCGACACAGTGGGGTAGGTTCAACACCATCACGCACGGACTTCAACCTGCGACCGTGTATGTGATTGCAGCGCGTCCGAGCATGGGCAAGTCTGCGTTTGCGCTGAACCTTGCGTTGCATTCCGGGCAACGCGGAACAGAAACCGTGTTGTTTTCTTTGGAAATGAGCGCGGCAGATTGTCAAACACGCAATATCGCCAGCCTTGGAGATATACCCCACGATTGGCTACTTGCGCCTGGTGCGAGCGATGATAATGGGGACGGATACGCGGCGCGCATCCCTGAATTGATTAGACAGATGAAGTCCGCAACGGTGCGAATTGATGACACACCAAGCATCACATCGCGGCAGTTTGAGGCGCGAACGCTGCGACTACACCAAAAAAAGAAAATCGAGCTATTGATTGTTGACCATATGCACGATTTTAAGATTGATCCGAAGTTGGCGCGATATGAGTACGGTGAAATTGTGCAGGCCGCGAAGCGTCTAGCGAAACAGCTCCATATTCCTGTTGTGCTGATGGCGCAGCTAAATCGCCAGCTTTCAGGAAGGGCAGATAAACGTCCGACGCTCACAGACTTGCGCGAATCTGGCGAGATTGAGCAAAAAGCCGACGTTATCGCATTCCTGCACCGTGAGGATTATTACGACACCCCAGACCATAAAACACACTTGCATGGCGTGGTAGAGCTTCACATTGCAAAGGGTAGAAATATCAAATCAGGGGAGCGTATTTATTTCAAAAATCGGCTTGACGTGATGCGTCTTGATGACTGGGAGGGGCCATTGCCGCAGGCCGCTGAGGATTCTTCAGTTAAATCTTACGGATTTGGCGGAGGATATAAATCCAAATCTAAATCTAATTCGATTGGATATTCAAGTGGATATTGATGACATGTCCAGAGCGCACATAACAAGAATGTTCTGCAAGTCTGCTGGATGCACTGCGTTTTGCAGTACATGTACACATAATCCAATGAACCAGCTAGGCATGGCAAAGGGCCGCGAGATTACCCCCGCCTGCCGCGCAGGGAAGTGTCCGCATTATGTCAAGCAAATCACGCGCAAGGGGTGGAAACCATGAAGCAAGGACGCAGCACAGGCAAGCCAACAAAGGCGCAAGAGGCCAGATTCCACGCTATCCAAGAGATTGGGTGCATCGCGTGCCGGGAAATGCAACGCGGATGGGTGCCATGCCATGTTCATCACCTGACCATTGGCGGGAAGCATGGGCAAAAACGGCGCGGGCACGACTACACCATTGGCCTATGTCCGTGGCACCACGTCGGGGTTCTTGGCGATGCGAGTAAAGACGGGCCAAGTTATGCAAAACAGCCACGTGCATTCCGTGAGCGCTATGGGGACGATGATGTTTTGCTAGAGCAACAAAACAGAGCAATTGATCGCATCAAACAATCAAATCCTTGGAGGATTACATATGCACCCGAATGACTTGCTTGCAGCGCTTGAATGGGCTTTACGAAAGGCCGATGCCGCGCATGAGGATACGCAGGTGCTTTTAATGGTGATCCCAGCACTGCGTGAAATGATTAGCGAGGCAAGGAAGGAGCTGAATCTGTGATTTGCTGTGACTGCAAGCAAGACAAGCCAGAGTCTGACTTCAATAAACGCAAGAACCGGCCTAAGGGATTTACATCATATTGCCGCAAGTGCCTAAGCCAGCGCTGGATGAAATGGGCAAAGTCGCCACTATCATGAAAATGACATTAGGCACAGAAACGGCGCATGGGTTTATCAGGCATAAGCGCGTTGCATTGGGCGATTGCATTATTGATGCACCAGTTATGCTTGAGCGGCGAACAAAGCGATCGGTATTGTCTAGTAGAATATGCGGTGAATGGCGTCCATTCCCATTAAAACTAAAGAGCGGATATGTGTATGCGCTTCCCGGTGGTGGAGTTATTGAGGGGGACAGGTGAGTTATATCATCGGAATCGATCCTGGTATTTCTGGGGCAATCGTTATCCTCCAGTCAAGCGCATGTCAGGAACCCGTCGAATGGTGCCGAATGCCTACGGTCAAGGAGGGCAAATCAAGCAGAGTAGATTGTGCCCAGCTTGCGCGGTATCTGGATGATTTTGATTGTGGACATGCCTATGTCGAGCTTGTCCATGCGATGCCGGGTCAAGGCGTCGCCAGCATGTTCACCTTTGGGCATGCAGCAGGGGCCATTGCCGGGGTATTAGCCGCATTACGGATACCAGCGACATACATCACGCCGCAACGCTGGAAAAAGGCCGCAGGCTTGATTGGCAAGGATAAAGACGCTGCACGCAGCAGAGCAATACAGCTTTGGCCTAGATGGGCGGCGCTAG
>JAGWUK010000381.1 GCA_028868455.1 Burkholderiales bacterium
TTTCTGTTCCGCGCCGTATATGGTTTTTTTGCGGACTGGCGGTGTTATTGCATCTGATTTTGTTACCGACATTGGGGCGTATCGCTTCGCATTCAGTCACGCCAGTGAATGTAAACACGACGGTGCAAGTGCATTTGCATAGCGCGCCGGATAAGATTGTCGCGACGCCTGCCGTCAAATCAAGCAAGCCACCATCGCCAACGACATCCCGTCACAGCGCACCGCAGAGCGTCGCGGCCACCCTGCCTGTGGCCAACGCCAGCCGGCTATCGCTGGCAGCAACAGCTGTCGCGTTGACATCTGACGACCTCAAATTGCCGGACGCCAGCAGCGTGGCAGAACAAGTTCCGCTCGCCTTTGCAACTGAGCAGCAGAAACACACCGCACCGCCGGACACACCCGACACACCAGCCTTTGCGGTGATGGCACCGCAATCTGGCCTGATGCATATGCAAGTCATCCGCACCGAACCGGGACTCAATCCGGTGTACGGGCTTGGTGAAATTGAGTGGAATATCAAGAATGGAAAATATGCAATGCGCATCGAGGCGTCGCTGGATCTGTTGCTGACCTCGATCAAGCTGTACAAGCTGCAAAGCGAAGGCGTGATCGACACATTTGGCATCACCCCCACCATCAGCACGGAAAGCCGCCGCAATCGCAGCGAGACCGCCACGCATTTTGATCATCAGGCCAGGATGCTGCATTTCTCGTCATCGAATACCAGCACGGCAATGGCCGACGGCGCACAAGATAAAGCGACGGTATTGATGCAACTGGCTGGCATGGGGATCGCCGCACCGGCACAATTTCAGCCGGGTCGCGAAATCGCCATTCAGGTCGCCGAAGACCGTAGCGCCACCACCTTCGTTTTTGTGGTCGCTGGCGAAGAAGAACTCGATACCAAGATCGGCAAACTACAGACCTGGCATCTGATACGCCCACCGCTGCCCGGCTCCTATCATTCCAAACTGGAAATCTGGCTGGCACCGGAACAAGACTGGTATCCGGTACAAATACGCAATACGGAATCGAATGGCGCCGTCACCACGCAAACCGTGACCAGCCTTGCCCTCCACCCTAACCTGGAACGCTAATATGCAAAGACGATCCATGCTCATTTCTGCTTTTCTGGTCAGCCTGTTCAGCGCTGCCAGTCAGGCGCAAACAGACAATCCCGTCGTAGAAAAACGCTACAACTTACCGCCATCGGCAGAACTGCACTACCACATCAAAGCCAAACAAAGCGGCATACCGCTGAGCGGCTCGGCACTGGTCAGATGGCAGGTCGGTAGCGACCAGAAATACAGCATACAGACCGAAACCCGCGCCATGATCGTTGGCAAAATCCTCGACGCCAGCAGCCACGGCAGCATTGATGAATATGGCCTGGCACCGGATCAGTTCGTCGAAAAACGTTTCGGCAAACCCGCCACCACCAGCAATTTCGATCGCAAAAGCAAAACGCTCAGCTTTACCGCATCCGACGCAACCTATGTATTGAAAGGCGGCGAACAAGACCGCACCAGCGCCACCTGGCAACTCGTCGCCCAAGCCCGCGCCGCTGCAGACAAATTTAAACCCGGCACCGAATGGAAAATGCTGGTCGCCGGTCGCCGTGATGCCGACCCGTGGACCTTCAAAGTCATCGCCAGCGAAACCCTGCATACTGCCGACGGCGAACTGGCCACCATCCACATCACCAAAGCCCCGCCGCCAGACTCCAAAGACCAGCAACTGGATCTATGGCTGGCGCCCTCCAAAGACTGGTATCCGGTACGCCTGAAGTTCAGCGACGCCGATGGTGATTTCGTCGATCAGGTATTGGAAAGCGTACAAAAACTTTAAAAAGCAGCAAGCCTGGAGCGAACTATCCATGCGGGCTTTCAGGCATATCGGCCTGTGAGCCACGTCCTGCTTGCGTGTTGGAAGGGGGTATATTTGAAATTGCAAACGAAGCCAGCGCTGCGCGCTGACACCGCATCATCGCCACTCGCGGTGCATCGATCTGAAGAGGCGCAGAAATAATTCGATGGCAAATGCGCTGAGCCCAAAGCTTCCGAACACATCGCCCGTTGAAAAATGGTATCCGCCATCATTCAGGCGTATGGCCGTGTAAAGCATTATCACGCCAAATATCAGCACCACGAAGAATTCCAATTTCCAGTCGCCCTGAACTTTCTGCAAATGCCGATTGTGCGCCATCACCAGCGCCAGCAATGCCGGACAGACTAAAAACTGCAACACCCAGCTCGTCACCGACAATTGAGAAAAACTCGCCACGGCAAGTGCAATCAGCACGCACAAAGAAAACACTGAAGCAAACAATAAGGCGGATATTTGTAAAGCACTATTCTCTGTCTTCGGATCAAGGCGGCTGTTCATATTGCTCCCAAATTGCGTCAGATGTTACCTATATAGTAACTTCTATCTAGCCTCACTGGAATGGATAGCGAAATTTTTTTTCGCATTCTAAAAATCGACGCTTACTTCCGCTATTTTTTATATTGAGTCAATTCTGCATCAGCGTAATTTTTTGGATGCCCGCATAAAAGTTGCGCTGTATTTCTATTTCCGACGCACTGCAACGTGGCTTTTTCAGCCTCGTGGAGAACTGTCGTCTGAGAGTAAAAACATCCTCTTGTGATGTACTGCTTTGCGAGAACTCGCTGTCGACACCGGAAAGTTTCACGTCCTTCAAATCATCCAAATGATATGAGTCCGGTGCGCCATGTACGCGCACAATTTCTTCTGAAGCTTCCACCCCAAAACACGACAATTCTTGCCCGGCGATCAAGTTCGGTGTGTCGTATTTAAAAAGAAGTACCGACATCGGGCTGACGGGAATATGCTGCAATTGATTGTTGGCATCCACGAGCGGCTCTTTCAATTGAAAAGAAAAGCGTATCGTTGCCTCGCCAGTCAGATCGTTGCCCTTGAATTCCCACGAATCCGGTATGTAGCTGATGTTGCTCCGGTTAAACGGCACATCGTAATTTTTCCCACTGTTCAGTCGCTTTTCTCTGCCGCGCTGAATGAGTCCCAGGGTGATATAGCCATCTCCTTTTCCAGACCAGGTCGTCGTTCCTACCCAGACATTATTCTTCTTCTCAATGTCAGTATGGACGCTGATCTGCCTTTGCAGCATGCCGGGATGTATCTCGACAAGGTGGCCAGAAAAGAGGTGCAATCCGTGGGTATTCGCAAACAATGCCGACTGGTTGGAAAACTCCGAAAACGTATTGAATCCGTGCACGCTGGAAGTCGGATCGACATACATATCGAGCGCCGGGATATAGACAATGACGTGGTTAAACGCGTGATTACGCGGAATCGTGTGTTGCAAAGGATTGGGTCCCAGCGGATTCATAAGGGTGTTTACCGGCTCAGCATCAATTCCGCTCATTGCCAGCAATTTTACATAGATCAACGCGAAGTCTTTGCAATCGCCGTGGCGCTTGCGCAGCAGTGCAGAAATAGGTTGTGACTGATCTCTCGTTGCCGAATCAAAGTCCAGGCCCACATCAAAATAAGAAAAATGTTCACCAAGCCACTTGTACCAATGGAATGCCACCGTTTTGATATCTTCGCCTTTTAAGCGCTCAAACTGCTCACCATCGACACCCGCTTGCCTGAACGCGTTTTTCGTATCCAGAGCCAATTGCTGTTGATAGAACTTCGCATGCCTTGCTGCGATATCGCTCCAGGAGTTCAATGAGAGGTAAATGCTCGGCCGGCTGAATTTATCCAGATTTTGAGCGCCGGACCACGGTTTGGATAAAGTAAAACGCTGAACGATTTTTCCTTGTTCAATTTCACTTTCCTGCGCCACAAAATCTGTCATTTCTTGACCCACAATCTCCCCTGCATCCGACGCACTTTTCACTATCAGTGTGGCCTGATCAACAGCTACCCCTTCTGGCAGATCAATTGACAAGAATGGCTCAAGTGAATCCATTTCGTCCGATACCGCCACATGCATCGCAACCTGAATACGATCAACCTGGCTGGATTTCGG
>JAGWUK010000382.1 GCA_028868455.1 Burkholderiales bacterium
ATTCGCGCCACTTAAGCGGAGCCAAACCAGGTGAGCCACCACCAACGCTGGTTGATTATCTGCCCGCTGACGCGCTCATGTTTCTAGATGAATCACATGTACTGACTGGTCAGTTGAATGGCATGTACAACGGCGACCGCGCAAGAAAAACCAATCTCGTTGATTATGGTTTTCGCTTGCCTTCGGCGCTTGACAATCGACCATTGAAATTCGCCGAATTCGAAAGCAAGCTGCGTCAAACGATATTTGTTTCGGCGACTCCCGGCGACTATGAGCATGAGCATGCTGATCAGACTGTTGAGCAGGTGGTACGTCCAACTGGTTTGGTTGATCCGGAAATCGAAGTGCGTCCGGCATTGACTCAGGTTGATGACTTAATGAATGAAATTACTGATCGCGTCAAGAAAAACGAGCGTGTGCTTGTGACGACGTTGACCAAGCGCATGTCTGAACAACTGACTGAATTTTTGAGTGATAACGGCGTCAAAGTACGGTACTTGCACAGCGACATCGACACCGTCGAGCGCGTCGAAATCATTCGCGATTTGCGGCTAGGCACCTTCGATGTCCTGGTTGGAATTAACTTACTGCGTGAGGGTTTGGATATTCCTGAAGTTTCGCTGGTGGCGATACTTGATGCGGACAAAGAGGGCTTTTTGCGTTCCGAACGCAGCTTGATACAAACGATAGGGCGCGCAGCGCGTAACTTGCACGGCAAAGCAATTTTGTACGCCGATAAGATTACTGACTCAATGCGCCGAGCGATAGGGGAAACTGAACGTCGCCGAAACAAGCAGCTTGCGTTTAATCAGGAAAATAATATTACGCCAACTGGAATACGTAAGCAGATCAAAGACATTATTGACGGTGTTTACAATCCGCAGGAAGCGAAGGAAGATCTGGCGGTTGCGCAAGAGCAGGCGAAGTATGAAATGATGAGCGAAAAGCAGATTAGTCGCGAAATAAAACGTCTCGAAAAGCAGATGCTTGATCACGCGAAAAATCTGGAATTTGAGAAGGCAGCACAAGTACGAGACCAACTTGCACATTTGAAGTTGCAATTGTTTGGTGCTTCGGGAGGGGATCACATACCTGTCTGAAAGTTGGTCTGACACCGTAAACGGCACCAGACCATTGCTTTAATTCCCTGCAACGCGCTTGGCAATATGGGCGAGCGCTTCTTCGACTTGGTCAATGAGAATGAGGCACAGATCCCCCTCATTCAGCCGGCTGATCGCCAGATCAATGGCAACAAATTCACCGGTGATTTCGTCAATCTGATTAGTTCGGCTTGCGTTGGCGAGTCCTTCACGCAGCAAGGCAATTACCTCACCGTCAGTTCGTCCTCTTTGGCATTGATCTTGATATAAGATTACATCGTCAAAAACGCCGCCCAATATCTCAGTTTGCTGGCGGATATCTTGATCTCGTCGATCGCCGGCACCGCTAATGACCACGGAACGTTTTTTTGCGGGCATGGTTTCTACGGCTTGAACGAGTGCGGAAATGGCATCTGGATTATGCCCATAGTCGGCAATCAATGTTGCGCCACGATAGTTGAATATATTAAACCGGCCAGGCGCATTGTCGTTTTCGTTAGCAAACGATTTCAGGCCCTGATGGATATGACTCCAGTCGACTTCTAGTGCCCATGCCGCCGCGACGGCAGCCATGGTGTTCTCGACTTGAAAACCTATACTACCGTTTCGCGTAATAGGAATATCTGCGAGCGGAATGGTATTTTTCTGATCTCCTTCTGCGGCGACCAACAGTCCATTTTTAACGTAAACAACGCGTTTACCTTGTGCTCTGTGCGCAGTCATGACGGGATGTTGATAATCTGCGGCGAAGAATATGACGGACGCAGGGCAATTGACCGCCATACTCGCGACGATACGGTCGGCCGCATTCAGGACGGCATAACCATTATCTGCAACGTTTTGTACGATGACGCGCTTCAATACGGCGAGGTCTTCGACAGTTGTAATGTAATTCAGTCCTAAATGGTCACCAGATCCGATATTGGTGATAACTGCAACCTGACAGCGATCGAACGCCAGACCTTCTCTCAGTACGCCACCACGCGCGGTTTCAAACACGGCGGCATCAACGTCGGGGTGTGAGAGCACATTACGTGCGCTGCGCGGGCCGCTGCAATCTCCGCTATCAATTTGGCGGCCTTCGACATAAACACCATCGGTATTTGTCATGCCGGTGCGTAATCCACTGGTCGTCAATAAATGGGCAATGAGTCGGACAGTCGTCGTTTTTCCATTGGTTCCGGTTACTGCGACAATTGGGATACGGCCATCGTTATCGGGCTCAAACATCGTTGAAATAATTGCTTCTCCGACTGGCCTGCCTTTACCAAAAGATGGGGATAAATGCATGCGCAAACCCGGGGCGGCGTTGACCTCGACTATGCCTCCATTTTGTTGTTCAATTGGTTTTAATACGCTATCGCAAACCAGATCAACGCCACATATATCCAGTCCTACCATTTGCGCAGCGGCGACTGCTTTTGCTGCAATGTCGGGATGCACATCGTCAGTAACGTCGGTCGCGGCGCCGCCAGTAGAAAGATTGGCATTGTTACGCAAAATGACACGTTGCCCTTTTGGTGGCGTAGAGTCGGCAACAAATCCTTGTTTGGCAAGACTGGCCAAGGCAATGTCGTCAAATCGAATTTTTGTCAAAGAGGTGGAATGGCCGCTGCCGCGACGCGGGTCTTTGTTGACTTGTTCAACCAGTTCACGGACAGTATGCTTGCCGTCGCCGACAACTTGAGGTGGGTCACGCCGTGCCGCTGCGACCATTTTGTTGCCAACCACAAGTAAGCGAAAATCATTACCTGGTAAGAAACGTTCTACGAGAATATCATCTCTAAATTCACTGGCGGCACGGTATCCTGCTTCTAATTGTTCGCGGCTGGTGATATTGACCGTTACCCCTTTTCCTTGATTGCCATCGCGTGGTTTGATGACGACGGGAAGTCCAACTTCCAATGCTGCAGCCCAGGCATCATCCGGACTGCTAACAGAGCGCCCCAGCGGCACAGGAACTCCAGCCGCATGGAGCAATTTTTTTGTTAATTCTTTATCCTGGGCAATTGCTTCCGCAATTGCACTTGTCGTATCTATTTCAGCAGCTTGTATTTTTCTTTGGCGGCTGCCCCAGCCGAAAGCCACCAGACTACCATCAGTCAACCGACGATAAGGGATATTGCGTGCAATGGCAGCGTCGACGATTGAACCAGTTGATGGGCCAAGTCGGACGTCTTCATCCAGATCGCGAAGTTCCGTCAATGCAGAAGCCAAATCAAATGGTGTGTTTAGCATTGCCGCTGAAATTAACTTTTCGGCCAATTCCAGCGCAAGCCGACCAACTGCTTCCTCGGTATATTCCACTACAACTTGAAATACGCCATGGTCAAGCGTTTGTGTCGTGCGGCTGAAAGTCACTGGGCATCCAGCCTGAGCTTGTAATCCCAATGCGGTAAGCTCAAACACATGAGCAATTGGAATGGCGTCGTCATGACCGGTAGGTTGTAAGATACTTAACTCTGGAAACAGTGCTCGTAAACGATCCTCGAATCCTGTTAATTCTGCTATGGAATGTTCACCGGCATTGCAGGTGACAATTGCTTCTACCGCCGTGTGGTGGCTCCAGAGATTGGGGCCGCGCAACGCGCGGATGCGGGATACTTCCATAAATCTTAGTCCTGTTGAAAATAGCATTAAATGAGGTAGAAGTTTGTATGATTTGCGCAATCAGTTAACAAAACCCTTCCTCGGAGAAAATAGCACATTCGAAACTTTTATTAACGAAGCAATTTCTATTAGTAAGGAACCTTGTGGCTTGAGTCGAAAGTTCTCAACCCGGCACCGATCAGTTCAGGGGAAATTCCTAATGCCCATGCAGCGGCAACGGCAGCCATGACGACTTCAGGTTGTTTTGCCTTGGCTGGTTTCAACATCGACAAA
>JAGWUK010000383.1 GCA_028868455.1 Burkholderiales bacterium
CGTACTGTCAGTTCCAGATCATCGACCGGACGCAACAGAACAGGATCGACCGCTGGCGCACGAGATGGCGCTTCAGCAGCAGCCTCAGTACCTTCCAGAGCAGCGAAGACGTTCAATTGATCAACCAGAACACGTGCCGATTGACGGATCGCTTCTTCTGGTGAAATCACGCCATTGGTTTCGATATTGATAACCAGTTTATCCAGATCCGTACGTTGTTCCACACGGGCGGATTCAACAGCGTAAGAAACGCGACGTACAGGAGAGAACGATGCATCCAGAATCATGCGACCAATAGTTTTGTTCGCATCTTCAGACAAACGACGTACGTTACCAGGTACGTAGCCGCGGCCTTTTTCAACTTTGATCTGCATGTCGAGCTTGCCGCCAGCAGTCAGGTTGGCAATCACGTGATCTGGATTGATCAGTTCCACATCATGTGGCAAATCGATATCCGATGCCAGAACTGCACCTTCGCCGTCTTTTTTCAGAGTCAGCGTGACTTCTTCGCGATTATGCAACTTGAAAACAACACCTTTCAAGTTCAGCAAAATATCCACAACGTCTTCCTGCACTCCATCGAGAGACGAATACTCGTGCACAACGCCCGCAATAGTCACTTCCGTCGGCGCATATCCCGTCATGGTAGACAGCAGTACACGGCGCAATGCGTTACCCAGAGTATGGCCGTAACCACGCTCAAACGGCTCCATAGTCACTTTTGCGTGACCTGCACCCAGCATTTCCACGTCGATAATACGTGGTTTCAACAGATTGTTTTGCATGAAATGTCCTTTTCAATACCCTCGGTTCGTTACACCGATAAGGCTGATGGCATTAAAGAAAAAAGCCTGCCTGTCGCAAAACAGGCAGGCAATGAAACTAATATTAACGAGAATACAATTCAACGATCAGGGATTCGTTGACATCATGAGCGATATCGCTGCGATCTGGCATGGACTTGAAAGTACCTTCCATTTTCTTCGCATCAACAGCAACCCAAGAAGGCATGCCGGATTGCTCTGCCAAAGACAGTGCTTCAACGATACGAACTTGTTTCTTCGCTTTTTCGCGTACAGCAACAACGTCGCCTGCTTTTACTTGATAGGAAGCGATGTTCACAACGATGCCATTAACTGTAAATGCTTTATGGCTCACCAACTGACGCGCTTCAGCACGTGTGGAACCAAAGCCCATACGATAAGCAACGTTGTCCAGACGGGATTCCAGCAATTTCAACAATGTTTCGCCTGTGTTGCCTTTTTGACGATCAGCTTCAGCGAAATAGCGGCGGAACTGACGTTCCAATACGCCGTACATACGTTTAACTTTTTGCTTTTCGCGCAATTGATTACCAAAGTCAGAGGTACGAGCACCAGAAGTGCGACCATGTTGACCAGGTTTTGCATCGAGTTTGCATTTAGAATCTAAAGAGCGACGGGCGCTTTTCAGAAACAGATCTGTGCCTTCGCGGCGGGAGAGCTTAGCCTTTGGTCCGATATAACGTGCCACAGTATTTTCCTTTATTAATGACGCAGACTGAACTGCGCTAGTCTGATCTACTTGCTATCAGACAGTGGTCTTAAAGTCTGAAAATTTCAGACAAATTCAATTACCAACACAAAACCCGCCAACAAAATGGCGGGTCTGCATTCTAACGGAAATTCCGTCAGAACACCAGCAACATTCGTTGCTTAGATACGGCGACGCTTAGGAGGACGGCAACCGTTATGTGGAACAGGAGTAACGTCCTGGATCAAAGAGATCTTGATACCAAGATTGTTCAATGCGCGCACTGAAGATTCGCGACCTGGGCCTGGGCCCTTGATACGAACTTCCAGATTTTTGATACCGCATTCAACAGCAACTTTACCTGCAGCTTCGGCTGCAACCTGCGCTGCAAACGGAGTCGATTTACGCGAGCCTTTGAAGCCAGCGCCACCGGCAGTTGCCCAAGACAAAGCATTGCCTTGACGATCAGTGATCGTGATGATGGTATTGTTGAAAGAAGCGTGAACGTGCGCGATACCTTCAGCAACGTTCTTTTTAACTTTCTTACGAGCACGTGCTGCTGCTGCGTTATTTTGTGCTTTTGCCATAATGTTTTCCTTGGATCCGGGCTAGCCTGGATTATTTCTTCAAAGATTGAGCTGCTTTACGTGGACCTTTACGTGTACGCGCATTAGTACGTGTACGTTGGCCACGGCAAGGCAAGCCTTTACGATGGCGCAAGCCGCGGTAGCAACCCAAGTCCATCAAGCGTTTGATGTTCATGGACAGTTCACGACGCAAGTCACCTTCGACGATAAATTTACCGATTTCGTCGCGAAGTTTCTCGAGTTCGTTGTCATCCAGATCTTTAACCTTTTTCGTGGTTAAAACACCTGTTGCTTCACAAATTTTTTGTGAGCGTGGACGGCCAATACCATAGATAGCTGTCAAGCCAATTACGGTATGCTGATGATTTGGGATATTAACCCCTGCGATACGTGCCATTCGTTATTCCTCGTTCAATAACGTTAAATTAACCTTGGCGCTGTTTATGGCGTGGTTCTGTGCAAATAACACGAACTACACCTTTGCGCTTGATGATTTTGCAGTTGCGGCAGATCCGCTTAACTGATGCGAGAACTTTCATTTTTGCCCTCTTCCCTTCTTGTTCACTTTTAATTTACTTGGTTCGGAACACTATTCGCGCCCGGCTCAAATCATAAGGCGTCAATTCCACTGTCACCTTATCACCAGGAAGAATGCGGATATAGTTCATACGCATTTTCCCGGAAATATGGCCTAGTACAACATGCCCGTTTTCCAACTTAACTCGAAATGTTGCATTCGGAAGATTCTCAAGAATCTCGCCCTGCATCTGTATAACGTCGTCTTTTGCCATTCGATCTGCTCAGTTCCTTGAGGCTGTTACCGCGAAGGAATACCGCCTTTGAAATTTGCTTTGCGAAGAAGCGATTCATACTGCTGAGACATCACGTAGTTCTGAACCTGAGCCATGAAATCCATAGTCACCACCACAATAATCAGCAGCGAAGTGCCGCCGAAATAAAATGGTACTTTCCATTTCGCAATCAAAAATTCAGGCAACAAACATACCAGCGTAATATAAACCGCACCAGCCAGTGTCAGGCGCATCAGAATCTTGTCGATGTAGCGTGCGGTCTGGTCACCAGGACGAATCCCCGGAACAAACGCGCCGCTCTTCTTCAGATTATCAGCGGTTTCCTTGCTGTTAAACACCAACGCGGTATAAAAGAAGCAGAAGAAAACAATGGCAACTGCATACAACAACGCATGAATCGGCTCACCTGGCGCCATCGAAGCGGCAAGATCCTTCAGAAAGGTAATGACACCGTTCGTTGAATCCGCTCCTTTAGCAAACCAGCTGGTGATGGTCGCAGGAAACAAGATAATGGAAGAAGCAAAAATCGGAGGAATCACACCTGCCATATTCAGCTTCAAAGGCAAATGACTGCTTTGCCCGCCATAAACTTTGTTACCCACCTGGCGCTTGGCATAATTCACCAGAATCTTCCGCTGACCACGCTCGATGAACACGACCATGAAAGTCACAGCCGCAGCAATCACGCAGATCAACAGGACAGAAGCCGGATGCATCGAGCCAGTGCGAACCAGCTCAAACATACCTCCGAGTGCATTAGGCAAACCTGCAGCAATACCTGCAAAAATAATGATAGAGATACCATTACCCAGACCACGTTCAGTAATCTGTTCACCCAACCACATCAGAAACATGGTTCCAGTCACCAGTGTCACCACTGTCGTAAACCGGAATGCCATACCAGGATCAATGACCAGACCAGGCTGGGCTTCCAGTCCAAACGCAATGAAATACGCCTGCACTGTCGCCAAAGCCAGAGTTCCATAACGCGTATATTGCGTGATTTTCCTTCGGCCAGATTCACCTTCTTTTTTCAGCGCCTCCAGTTGCGGAGAGA
>JAGWUK010000384.1 GCA_028868455.1 Burkholderiales bacterium
TCAAAAAGCGCTTGCTAATTGGTGGAAGCAAATTAACGAATGGCGTGAGCGTGAATGTTTGAAATACCCAACGTCGGCCGAGGTGATCAAGCCGCAATCCGTTGTTGAAAAAGTGTGGCAACTAACGAAAGGTGATGCATTCATCACTTCCGATGTCGGTCAGCATCAGATGTGGGCTGCACAATACTACAGGTTTGATAAACCTCGCCGGTGGATCAACTCTGGCGGCTTGGGAACGATGGGGGTGGGTCTTCCCTATGCGATGGGCGTGCAGATGGCCAATCCTGATGCCACTGTCGCATGTATTACTGGCGAAGCTTCAATTCAAATGTGCATTCAGGAGCTGGCAACTTGTAAGCAATATCATCTGACCCCCAAAATCATTTTGCTGAATAACCGTTTTTTAGGAATGGTTCGTCAATGGCAGCAGATTGACTATGGTTCGCGTTATTCCGAGTCGTATATGGATTCACTGCCAGACTTTACCAAATTGGTGGAGTCGTACGGTCACGTGGGAATGAAAATTGAAAATCCAGCAGATGTCGATGGTGCATTGCGTGATGCTTTTGCGATGAAAGACCGATTGGTATTCATGAATTTCATTACAGATCAAACTGAAAATGTCTGGCCTATGGTCAAGGCAGGTAAGGGGCTGACTGAAATGTTGCTCGGTTCGGAGGATTTGTGATGCGTCATATCATCTCTATTTTGCTGGAAAACGAGGCTGGGGCATTGTCGCGGGTCGTTGGGCTATTCTCAGCGCGCGGATACAACATTGAAACTTTGACTGTCGCGCCGACGGAAGATGCAACGTTGTCACGGATGACTATTGTAACAACAGGTTCGGACGACATTATTGAGCAAATCACGAAACACCTGAATCGCCTGATTGAGGTGGTCAAAGTGGTTGATCTGACTGAGGGTGCACATATTGAGCGAGAGCTGATGTTGATCAAAGTTAGGGCGGTTGGCAAGGAACGTGAGGAAATGAAACGGACTGCGGACATTTTCCGCGGTCGTATTATTGACGTCACCGAAAAAACCTACACTATTGAATTGACTGGAAATAAAGGCAAATTGGATGCTTTTATTGATTCAATTGACCGGACTGCAATTCTTGAGACAGTACGAACAGGCGGCTCAGGTATTGGGCGCGGCGAGCGTATCCTTAAAGTATAAAAGCACAGGTAAGCGCGGCTTCCACTATTTAAATCATTAAAAATTAGGAAAAAAAATGAAAGTTTTTTACGATAAAGATTGTGATCTCTCTTTGATCAAAGGTAAAAACGTAACGATTATTGGTTACGGGTCTCAAGGGCATGCGCATGCACAAAACTTGAATGACTCTGGCTGTAAAGTGACGGTCGCTCTGCGCAAAGGTGGCGCATCTTGGGATAAAGCAAAAAATGCTGGACTGAACGTTGCCGAAGTCAATGAAGCCGTTAAAGCAGCTGACGTGATTATGATTTTGTTGCCTGATGAGAATATTGCTCAGGTTTACAACGAAAATGTTGCCCCTAACGCGAAGCAAGGTGCTGTGCTGGCCTTTGCACATGGTTTCAATGTTCACTATGGGCAGGTCGTACCTCGTGCAGATTTAGACGTAATCATGATTGCTCCTAAGGCGCCAGGTCATACTGTTCGTGGTACTTATTCACAAGGCGGCGGTGTTCCGCACCTTATCGCCGTGTATCAGGATAAATCCGGTTCCGCTCGCGATATCGCTTTGTCTTATGCGATGGCGAATGGTGGCGGGCGCGCAGGCATTATTGAAACGAATTTCCGTGAGGAAACAGAGACGGATTTGTTTGGTGAACAGGCTGTTTTATGCGGCGGAACCGTCGAGTTGATCAAAGCCGGTTTTGAAACGTTGGTAGAAGCGGGCTATGCTCCAGAGATGGCTTATTTTGAATGTCTGCACGAGTTGAAACTGATTGTTGATCTGATTTATGAAGGCGGTATTGCTAACATGAATTATTCAATCTCTAACAATGCGGAATACGGCGAATATGTAACTGGCCCTCGTGTCGTGACTGAAGATACGAAAAATGCGATGCGCCAATGTTTGAAAGATATTCAAACAGGTGAATATGCTAAGAGCTTTATTTTGGAAAACAAGGCTGGTGCTCCAACCTTGATCTCGCGTCGTCGCTTGACGTCGGAGCATCAAATCGAAGAAGTCGGTGCTAAATTGCGCGCAATGATGCCTTGGATTGCGAAAAACAAATTGGTAGATCAATCGAAAAACTAAAATGATGCATAACGTTTAATTAGTAACTCAATTAAACTAACCAGCATCTTTCTAAAAGTCGCCTTACTGGCGACTTTTTTTTCGTACTTGCTATAGGCACTTTTTTTAGTAAATTTTGTCCAACCGAATCACATAATCTAAAGGTGTAGACATGAAATTTGTTTTTGGTTTATTGATTGCCACAACGCTGGGTAATTCAGCATTTGCGCAACAGATTACTGCGGGAACTGTCGTTACCGTATCTGGTCAGGCGTCAATCAAAGTTGATAATGATCAGGCAGTAGCTACTTTTTTTGTTGAAGAGCAGGATAAAGACAAATCGCTTGCTGCTTCAAGAGTGAATCAAAAAATGAAGATTGGGACCGAGATAATTAAAAAAGATGACCCACAGGCACAATTGGCAACCAAGGGGTATTACACATACCCAGTGTATTCGGAAGAAGTTGCATCTGGCTCTGCTACGCCGCGTAAGCGTCAAGTTATTGCTTGGCGGGTGGGGCAATATTTAGAGCTTAAAACTCAAAACTTAAAGCAACTCCCTTTTACTGCTGCAGCTGCGCAGAAAAGTCTTGCGTTAAGTGGCATTAGTTTTGGGCTATCTGAAATTGCTCAAAAAAATCTGGACGCAAAGAAAATTGAGGCCGGATATCAAGACTTTGCCAACAAGGTGAAAGTAATTACAAAAACGATGGGCCATAAAGATAACGATGTTACGATTGAAAGCGTGGATTTTGATGGGGGAAATGACGGTGTCGGAAGGGCTTTCGCAGCGGAACCAATGATGTTGAAAAGTGCCATGCGCTCAGACTCGACAGTTGTTGAACCTAGTTTTGAACCTGGCGTAACGACGATCTATACTGTTGTGAAAGGGAAAGTGCGAATCAGATAATGTTTATGACTTTCAGTCACTCATTTTCTGGATGTGTGATTCGGGGTTATACTAATTCAACCTATAGAAATTTTACTTAACACGCATGCCATCTCTCAACAGACGTAAGCCCAAAGGTAGTTTTAAACTCTTTCCAAAAGGTGTGCGCAAAGCTCAACAGGCAAATAATCATGGCAATTCTGATACGGTTGTGAAAAGGCGTAGAGGTATTTACTTATTGCCGAATGCATTTACGACTGCAGCCTTGTTTGGCGGATTTTATGCAATTGTTATGGCAATGAATCAGCGATTCGACCAGTCTGCAACAGCAATTTTTATTGCGATGGTTCTTGATAGTCTTGATGGTCGGGTGGCCCGTATGACAAATACGCAAAGCGAGTTCGGTGCTCAGTATGACAGCCTTTCCGATATGATCTCGTTTGGTGCCGCTCCTGCTTTAGTAGCTTATGAGTGGTCATTAAAGGGATTAGGTAAATTAGGGTGGTTGGCTGCGTTTGTATACTGTGCCGGGGCAGCGTTGCGATTGGCTCGTTTCAATACGAATATCGCTGTTGTCGATAAGCGATATTTTCAAGGGCTCCCAAGTCCAGCTGCCGCTGCTTTAGTTGCCGGTTTTGTTTTGCTAATGGAGGACTTGCATTTCGCTGGAAGTGATTTGAAATGGGGCACATGGTGTATTACCTTGTTTGCAGGCCTGACCATGGTAACGAATGTACCCTTCTACAGTTTTAAGGATTTAAATTTACGCCGGTCTGTCCCATTTGTTGCTCCATTTTTAATGGTGCTTGGATTCGTTGCGATCGCAAGTTACCCACCTATTG
>JAGWUK010000385.1 GCA_028868455.1 Burkholderiales bacterium
TCCCATTGAAGCGCCTGCCTTTTGCATCAATTGTTGTTGCCAGTTCTGATGATAAGTATATAGAGTCAAGTAGGGCGCAACAGTATGCCGAAGCTTGGGGTAGCCGTTTTGTACTGTTGCAAAATGCGGGACATATTAACGCTTCGAGCGGCTTTGGCGCATGGCCGGAAGGATATGCGTTGCTTGATTCGTTGCGGTTGTAATCTCTGGCGGATGTTTGCCTGATTGTATTTGACCTCCACTGAAGTTTTAAAGCTGTTCCATAATTTGGCGCGACAAATATGTCGGCAATTGATTTGCGGCTTCTGAGACGTTCAGTGTCGAAATAGAATCTCGGAGATCATGCCCCTAAATGTTGCCGGCGAAATTTTCTGTGCTTTTTTATGCGCGATGACTATTCACCGCGGCTGCACAGCGATGCGCCTCATCATTTGACCAGATCGTCCAGCGGCAGTAACCTAGGCGAAGAAATCTTCACCTTTGCTTATCGTCTTTAAAATCTGTCCTGGAATTCTGCATGAAAAAAATCGTCGTTAAATTTGGTGGATCAAACCTGCGTGAACCGCAGGACATTGATCGGGTTGTGAACGTGGTGCAAAAGTACGGGCGCCCGCTGGTGCTGGTGGTGTCTGCGTTCTATGGAATTACCAATGCATTGATTGCGTGCGTGCAGGCGGCAAAAGAGGGCGCTGGTACCAAGGCCGCATTGGCAGAAAGTCAGAATTACACGCAGACTTTGCGGCTATTAAAAAAGCAGATTCTGGAAGCGAATATTGACGATACAGCACATCGTGCACGTACTGAAAAGGCACTTGGTGAAAGGCTTGATCAGCTTGATCGCTACCTGACTGGTATTCATTGCATAGGCGATGTTCCTACTTTTGTGAACGATGCGATCCTGAGTTATGGTGAGCGTTTGTCCAGCCTGTTGCTGACCGAAGTGCTGTTAAGTCGCGGTATCGCGGCGCGTGAAGCGCTGCCGGAAGACATTGGTTTGATTACTGATGGCGTCTTCGGTAACTCGGCCTGCGATTTTTTAGCAAGTACGGCCACGGTCTCTCAGGCGCTGGCGGACGACGTGGTGTTCGTGGTGCCGGGATTTTATGGTGTTGATCAAAGCGGTAAAACGACTTTATTTGGACGCGGCGGGTCTGACTATTCAGCAGCGTCGATTGCTGCTTGCATAGGAGCAGAGTCGCTTGACGTCTGGAAGGATGTGGATGGCTTCCTGAGCGCTGATCCGGGTGCGGTCAGCGCGCCACGTTCGATTTCGCAACTGAATTATCTGGAAGCGGCCGAACTGTCGTACTTCGGTGCAAAGATACTGCATCCGCGCACGGTAGAGCCGCTGTTTGACCGCGATATTCCGATCCGAATTTTGAACATCACGCGCCCTGAGCGCGGCTTACAGCCATATACCATCATCGATGCTCAGCGCCATGTCACTCACGATGTGGTCAAAAGCGTGAGTTCGACCGAAGACGTCGCCATTCTAAAATTGCATGGCCCCGGTGTTGGGTTTAAATCCGGCATACTCGCGCAAGTGACAAACACGCTGGATCAACACGGCATTAATATCAAGAGTGTTCTGACAGCGCAAACGGCAATCAATATTTTACTTGCACGCGATCATCTGGAAGCAGCGTACGCCGCGTTGTCTGAGCACCATCTGGCGGGTGTCGTTAACGTCAGTTGTGACGACGCAGTCGCCATCGTTGCCGTGGTCGGCGATGGTGTTCTGGATGCATCAGACGTCGGTAGTGCGATTGCCAGCCGTGCCTTGTCGGCAGCATTGGCAGGTGGTGTGCGCGTACGTCTGGCTGCGGCCGGTGCGAGCGAAGTGGCTGCCTATATGCTAGTGCAGCAGGAAGATAGAAAACTTGCGCTGAAGCTCGTCCATGAGGAATTTTTCGGGTAATGAGATTCTGATCATGTGCTCGTGAACGACAATGAAAAGAGAAAATTGAAGAGATGACGAACAATGCAATTGTGCGTAGTTCGCCATTTTTTTGGGTGAAATTTCGGTGTGACTATTTTTGCTTAAACGTCTCCAGCACCTGCAAAAAATTGCGTGTCGCACCGTCCAATTGTTTCAACGGGCGGTGTGCGATACCTATCTGACGAAGTAGAACAGGGCGCAGTGGCAACACTTTAATTTGTGGTTTGGGCGTTGAAAAATCTGGGTGGTCGATAGGCAGGATAGCAGCGCCATACGCAGCGGCAACCAGGCTTTTCATGGCCTCGGTATAGTTGAGCTCTATGCGCGCACGTGGCGAATAGCCTGCATTTGCAAACCATTCCATCGTCAGGTTATACATGTGAGTGCTTGGATCATTGAAGATCAGCGATTTGTCGGACAGCCAACCAGGCGTGATTGTTTTGGGCGTTACCCACCGTGCAGGAATAAAGGCCATCATGGGATCGGTGCGCCAGTGTTTGATCACAATGTTTTTATCTGGCGTTTGCGGTAAGGCGACGATACCGATATCCAGCGTACCTTGCGTAAGGCCAGTCAACGTATCGGCAGAGCCGAGTATATTGACCTCCACATCGATTTTCTGAAAACGCTGCTCCAAGGCATCCATCACTTGCGGCAATTGATGAACGAGCACGCCGCTTGATGCGCCCAATCGGACTCGGCCGATATTGCCAAGCACTTGTTGCTGTACCGCGCTAATCGCCTCATCCGCATCGCGCAATAAGCGCCTGCCGCGTTCTGCCAGTGTTACGCCGGCGGCAGTCGCAACCACGCGTTTTCCGCCGCGCACCAGCAAAGGTGTTCCGAACCGTTGCTCAAGTTCCGCAATATGCAGGCTGATCGTGGGCTGCGACAAATGCAGCGCTTGTGCTGCTGCCGAAAAAGTACCGAGATCAATAATCGAAATCAGCGTTTTGAGTTGATCGAGACTGAGTTCGCGCATCAGATTTTCTGATAAGTCAGATTAGAATATGTCATTTCATTAATTTTACTTCAAGCAGCATCATGGTAAGCCTGAATATCGGAGGTAAATCATGAAGCAGAAACGGATGGGCGAAATTTTTCTGATTGCTTATCGCAACTGGCGTTTGATGCAGCGTTTGCAGTCGGATCGCAGTGCGCTGGAGTTGCGTGCAATGCACGACGACGAGCTGCGTGATTTAGGTATAGGACGGGGCCAAATTCCGCATTATTTTTCTGTAGGGGGCAATGTGAGCAAGGTGGAAAATACCCTTGCTCCTGAAATACAAACACCTGTCGATGGGAAGTCCGGTGCTACAGAGTTACCGCAAGTTCGCAATCAAGCGGTTTGCGAACCGATCCGGACAGAACGCATTGCAATGAATACGATGCGTTCTGGTGCGTCGACCTGAAATCTCATGGGACAGGGGGGCTGGCTCTGGATTGAATGCCTATTTTTTCCAGGGCAGCATACGCAGTACGGTTGCATCGCGCTTGATGAAGTGGTGCCACACGGCAGCCAGAATATGCAGGCCAACCACGAAATAAATCGCGTTTCCTAAAAATTCGTGAACCTCATGCACATTTCCATGCAGGCTTTTATCTGTTGCGACGATATGTGGCAAAAGTATGCCAAAAAAGCTCACGTCTTTTCCTCCTGATTGATAGAGCACAATCCCGCTGAGCGGCAGCGCCAGCATCATCAGATAAAGAATCGCATGTACAGCGTGCGCAATGGCGATTTGCCAGCGAGCTCCGGGAAGTTCACGCGGCGCAGCGAAGGCGAGCCGTGCCGCCAGTCTGAACAGCAAAAACAGCAGTACGAGTTGTCCTGCCAGCATATGCAGGTTTTTTAATGTGTCGCGTAAAGTATCGGTTTTCGGAAGATTTCCGCGCACTTCGATCGCTGCCAGTGCTGTAGCGATCAATAAAAACATCAGCCAGTGAATTGCAGCTGAAACAGGGTGATAACGTTGTGAGTTCATATTCATTTTGCCTTGCAAAC
>JAGWUK010000386.1 GCA_028868455.1 Burkholderiales bacterium
AATTTGTTTCAGTTGATCTTGGGAATGGGTAAAAACTGGCTTGCTCATAGATGAGGTTTCTTTGGAGACGGAACTAAAACGGTTATCATATCAGCCGTTTCATTAAGTTTATAGTAAAGGCGCAGAATTATGCCAAATCCAAATCGCGGCTCATGTGGCTATCAGTCCAATGAGTTCGAGCAAGAATATGACCGCCCGTCCAAATCGCAGTTAAAACGCGAGATGACCGCCCTGCAAAAACTCGGCGAAGAACTGGTCGAACAGCCACGCGACCGTGTCAAGCGTGTGCCCATGCCGGAAGACGTGCGCGATGCCATCCTGGAATGTCAACAAATCAAGAATCACGAAGGTCGCCGTCGACAAATGCAATATGTCGGCAAGAAAATGCGCACTCTGGACGAAGAAGAAGTCGCCCTGATTCAAAAAACCATCGACAGCTGGAAAGGCGCTTCCAAATCGGAAACCGCTGCCATGCACGCACTGGAACGCCGACGCGACAAATTGCTGGCCGACGATCAGGCGCTGACCGATCTGCTGGAAGAGCATCCGCATCTCGATGTGCAACAGTTGCGCACCCTGATCCGCAATGCCCGCAAAGAGCAGGCCGAAAATAAACCGCCCAAAGCCTACCGCGAAATTTTCCAGATACTGAAACAACTGCAAAAAGCACCGGCCGGGGATCAGGATCTTGACGATGACTTTGACGCCGACGAGGACGAGGACGAGGATCATGCAGGCGACTGAAGCAGCCGATCGCGCATTGCGTATTGGCCTGGTTTCCGTCTCTGATCGCGCATCGTCTGGTGTCTATCAGGATCAGGGTCTGCCCGCCTTGCAAGAATGGTTCAGCGCTGCGCTCAGCAGTACCTGGGTCATGGAAACACGCTTAATCCCTGATGAGCGTGCAGCCATTGAACAGGCACTCATTGATCTGGTCGATGTTGCCCGCTGCGATCTGGTGATCACGACTGGCGGCACCGGTCCGGCGCGCCGCGATGTAACACCGGAAGCCACCTTGGCTGTCGCGACTAAAGAAATGCCAGGTTTTGGTGAGCAAATGCGGCAAATCAGCCTGCAATTTGTACCGACTGCTATTTTGTCGCGCCAGGTAGCCGTCATCCGCGAAACGGCTACGCATGCGGCGCTGATCATGAATCTGCCTGGCCAACCGAAGTCGATTAAAGAAACGCTGGAAGGATTGAAAGACGCAGAGGGCAAGCAAATTGTTGCGGGGATTTTTGCCGCTGTTCCGTATTGTCTGGACCTGATCGGCGGTCCCTACGTCGAAACGCGTGAACAGGTCTGCAAAGTATTCCGGCCAAAATCTGCACTGCGTCCCAAACCTGCTGCCTGATACATCCATTCTGTCAAACTGCTCAATCAACATGACCACTGCACTGCTCGAAACCAAAGAAATCGAAAGCGCACCGAATCCCACGGCTGCCATCATCTGGATGCATGGACTTGGCGCCGACGCCAACGATTTTGTACCCATTGTCCGCGAACTCGATCTGAGTGCCTGCGCAGGCATTCGCTTTGTTTTCCCCAACGCGCCTGTAATGCCGGTAACGATCAACGGCGGTTATATGATGCGCGCCTGGTACGACATTCTCGGCACCGACATCGTACGGCGCGAGGATGAAAAGGGTTTGCGCCAATCCCAGCAGCAAGTTGCGCAATTGATAGAGCGCGAAAAAGCACGCGGCATTGCCGCCGACCGCATCATCCTTGCCGGCTTTTCACAAGGATGCGCAATGGCTTTGCAAACCGGTTTGCGTTTTCCTGAGAAACTGGCTGGCCTGCTTTGCCTGTCTGGCTATGTCCCTTTGCGTGACGCCATTGCGGCGGAACGTCATGCCGCCAACCAAGCAACACCCATCTTTCTGGGCCATGGTCGCGGCGACCCTGTGGTTCCCTTCCATCGCGCAGAACAATCGCGTGATTTACTGATGGAACTGGGCTATACGGTGGAGTGGCATGAATACATGATGCAACACTCGGTTTGCGAAGAAGAAATCGACGATATCGGTGAATGGCTACAACGGGTCTTACCTGCCTGATATCCGTGTCAGCAATGCTGGTGGAAGATCCACAAACGAAATACTCTCCACCAGTATTCGAACAAGTCGCAGGGAATTAAAGCGCCACAAGGGCAATTTTTACCTATACTCCCCTACAATCCGTATATTAAATTAGCACTTCCAATACCCCACCTGGCATGTCAACAGTGACACGAAGCAAGCTACTGCAGGATTTCCAGCGCGATGGGTTTGCCGTTCTCCTCCGTTTTCTCAACGAAACAGCATTGCAAGCGCTCACGGAAGCATGTTCTCCGATAGACCATGACTACGGAGTGCGTAACGTGCTCGCACGGTTTCCGGCGATACGTGCTGCATTGCCCTGGCATGACATTCGTGATGTGCTTCACCAGATTGATTTACGCGACGCAGTGGCCGTTCGCAGCCTGTTCTTCAATAAAAATGCCGAGCACAACTGGCTGGTGCCGTGGCATCAGGATACAAGCCTCTGCGTTCGCGAAAAATCCGCGACATCCGGATTTTCCAAGTGGACGCAAAAATCCGGCATGCATCATGTAGAACCACCGGCTGAGCTACTACAGTCCATGTGCACATTGCGATTTGCCATCGATGATGCGCCTCTCGACAATGGCGCGTTGCGCGTCATACCGGGTAGCCATTTGCTGGGAAAACTCAGCGCCGCCGATATCGCAGACGCATCGATGCATCGCACGCAGATCCACTGCACAATGCAACGGGGAGATGTATTGTTGATGCGGCCTCTGCTGCTGCATGCGTCAGACAAGGCTTTGCACGCGCAAAACCGTCGCGTACTGCATCTGGAAATGAGCGCATCCATTCTGCCGCCGCCAATGCAATGGGCAGAAATATCAACGGCAGAATGAGGACGCACGCGCCTCATTAGCGCTGCGACACTGCCATGGCATCGCCAACAAGCAGCGCCGTACAATATCTCTGCGCAAGCAAGCCCGGCGCCGTGCACACATAGCCAAAATTTGCTGGCGCACGGCAAAAATCGTTATATCGATATACCCTGAATTTCTTTTGACTTTGGCGCGTTTTCGCTTACTCTCACTAACACTGGTGCAATTTGTACATCGACGTTTTGTCGCTTTTCCAGTAACACCCAAGCCCGGCATCCGCAGCCAGACCAACCAAGGCTGTCTCGGCAGGCGTGACGGGCTGACCGGGTGTGCCGGGCAACTCAATTTCGACTCACTCATACAAGGAATATCATGACAGTCTTTTTGAATAATGCAGACTCCATTGGCCGCACGCCTTTAGTTCGCCTGAACCGCGTTACCGACGGTTCAGGCGCCACCGTATTGGCAAAAATCGAAGGACGCAATCCCGCCTATTCCGTCAAATGCCGGATTGGTGCAGCGATGGTGGAAGATGCCGAGCAGCGCGGCCTCCTGGGGCCGGGAAAAGAAATCATTGAGCCGACCAGTGGCAATACCGGCATCGCCCTGGCATTCGTCGCAGCGGCAAAAGGCATACCGTTGACACTGACCATGCCGGAAACCATGAGCATAGAACGACGCAAGCTGTTAGCTGCATTCGGTGCCAAACTCATCCTGACCGAAGGCGCAAAAGGCATGAACGGTGCCATCGCCAAAGCCGAAGAAATACAAGCCAGCGCGCCGGATCGTTATGTCTTGTTGCAGCAATTCAAGAATCCGGCAAACCCGGCCATTCATGTCAAAACGACTGGCCCGGAAATCTGGACAGATACCGAAGGCGCCATTGACATTTTCGTTGCTGGCGTCGGTACCGGCGGCACGATTACTGGCGTATCGCGTTATATCAAAGAAATTCAGGGTAAACAGATTCAAACCGTGGCCGTCGAACCCAGCGCCAGTCCGGTATTGACGCAAAAACGTGCAGGCCAGCCTTTGCAACC
>JAGWUK010000387.1 GCA_028868455.1 Burkholderiales bacterium
GATCCGTGCATAGCCAGAAAACCGGTAAACAAACTCGCACAAACGACTACCAGTGGCCCCCCTGCAACCAGCAACAACCATGGTTCCTTGTACCAGCTATCCTTCTTTCCTCTTTGTGGCAATAATGCAGTGCTCATGAAATCTCCTAGCGTGGAACAATAAATGCTGCTTTTTCTGTCACAATGACATCAGGCGCATCTAAATCTTTAACAACAAATCGGATGCGACTTGCACCAGCAGGCAATGCCCCCGCCGGTATTCTGACCCTCACTGGCAAGGCCTTTGCTGCGGCAGCTGGAACATTAATATTTGCATTATTCAAAATAATGGCGCCCGGCACACCAGCAACTTCAATGCTAAATTGACGAGCAGACTCTTGCGTATTCATGACTTGTAAGCGATAAACATTTTCAATTTCCCCAAGCTCTGTCACCTTAGGCATACCACGATCACGGATAACGTCGACCTTCAGTGGCATATGGTAGGCCAGAGAAATCGCAGCCACCAGAATAATTAAGCCCAAAATGCCGCTATAAATTAAAGTGCGCAAACGAAATACGCGGTGCCACATCGCTTTGTTATCAAGTTTTTCTGTCAAGGCATGTTCAGTGGTATAGCGAATTAATCCACGCTCATAGCCCATCTTATCCATCACCTGGTCACAGCCATCAATACATGCACCGCATGCGATGCACTCGTATTGCAATCCATTGCGAATATCAATTCCTGTCGGGCATACCTGCACGCAAATTCCGCAATCAACGCATGAGCCTAAGCCCTTCGCTTTATAATCAACTTTCTTGTTCCGCGCTCCGCGAGGATCACCGCGCTCCGTGTCATACGTAACGATCAACGTATCTTTGTCAAACATGGCGCTTTGGAAGCGCGCATAAGGACACATGTATTTACATACTTGTTCACGCATCCAGCCGGCATTGCCGTAAGTCGCAAAGCCATAAAACAAAAACCAGAACGTCTCCCAAGGCCCCAACGTAAAATTAAACAACGAAGCAGTCAGTTGACGAATAGGGGTAAAGTAACCGACAAAAGTAAATCCCGTCGCAAGTGCAAGAACTATCCATGCAAAATGCTTCGTAAACTTTAACGAGAATTTCCGAGCTGACATTGGGCTCGCATCAAGCTTAATTCTGGCATTGCGATCGCCTTCAATCTTCCGCTCTATCCAAAGAAAAATTTCAGTGTAAACAGTTTGTGGACAAGCATATCCACAAAAAAGTCGTCCGGCGACTGCTGTAAATAAAAATAGACTTAACGCCGAGATAACCAAAAGGACGGCAAGATATATAAAATCTTGCGGCCAAAAAACCAATCCAAATATATAAAATTTGCGATTAACCAAATCGAAAAGCACTGCCTGCCTGTCATTCCACGTCAACCAGGCAGTACCGTAAAAAAGCATTTGAGTAAAAAAAACCAAAACCCAGCGCCAAGAAGAAAACCATCCTTTTTGGATCCGAGGATAAATTTTCTTACGCTCTTCAAATAAAGCCAGCTCGACTTCATCGTTTGGCACTGGGATAATTGGTATATGCTTCATCGTATTTCTTCGTTGCTCTTACATTAAATTACTTATTTTCCGGACGATGTATCACTCGCTGCCGATACCGCTGTAGCTGTTGCCGCAATTTGCTTAATTGCACCAGCTTCAGCATCAGATACGCCTGCGTTCAATGAAGAATTGTTTGACAATCCCCACACATAAGCAGCCAACAAGTGGATTTTTCCTTCCGTCAAAATTGCCTTATGCGATGGCATTTGATTATTACGTCCTTTGTTGATAGTTTCCATAATGGTATTAATATCACCACCATACAGCCAAGTTTTATCAGTTAAATTTGGCGCACCGATCATCTGATTACCTTTACCGTCAGCACCATGACAAGCTGCACAGGCTGCAAACTTCGGTTTACCGAGAGCGGCTTTAATTGGATCATGAGAGGAATTAGACAGACTCAGAACATAATTTGCCACGTTACGCACATCATCGCTGGTACCGACTGCAGCACCCATTGGTGGCATTTGTCCATGACGACCTTCCGTAATTGTCGCAACAATTGTCTTAGGATCACCACCATATAACCAGTCGTTGTCCGTTAAGTTTGGATAGCCTTTTCCGCCCTGTGCATCGGAACCGTGACACTGCGAACATGTGTTCAAGAATAAGCGTTGACCTATTTCATGTGCCTGCGGATCTTTTGCTACGGCTTTAATATCCATTGCCAGGTACTTATTGAAAATAGGACCGTACGTAGCTTCACCTTCCTTGATTTCTTTTTCGTACGCACCAACCTCACTCCAGCCAAACAAACCTTGTCTGGTACCGAAGCCTGGATATACGACAAGGTATCCAACGCTGTAAATTACAGTCAGATAAAACAACCACATCCACCACCGCGGCAGGGGGTTATTTTGCTCCATGAGATTGCCATCCCAAACGTGGCCAGTTGTTTCGGCGGGCAATGGTTTGCCATCGCTTCCAACTTTCACCTTAACTTTGGATTGCGACCACAACAGTAAGACGCAAGCCAGCATACTGATGGCGACAATAACAGCAATCGCTGTGCCCCACCATTCACTATAAAAATCTGCCATGACTATTTTCCATTCTCATTATCAATTGGCAAGCGAGCCATTTCCTCGAAGCGATCTTTGTTTTTAGCGCTAAATGCCCAGTAAATAATGCCTAAAAATACAATCAAACTTATTACCGTGACCACGCTGCTAAGTATCGTGAAGTTCATATTTGCCCTCCCTTAAAAGGCGACCCGATAACGGGTCGCTCACCTTAGTTTTTGTTTTTGATCGCCGTACCCAGAACCTGCAGGTAAGAAATCAAAGCATCCAATTCGGTTTTATTTTCCAATTCCGATGGGCCAGCTTTAATTTCTTCATCCGTATAAGGAACACCCAGCGTTTTCATCGCTTTCAACTTTGGAACGATGCTGTTGGGATCCAGCATATTTTTTCCAAGCCATGGATAGGCAGGCATATTCGATTCCACGACAACGGAGCGTGGATCAGTCAGGTGATCCCGATGCCAGTTGTCACTATAGCGACCACCAACACGTGCCAGATCTGGTCCAGTACGCTTACTACCCCATTGAAACGGGTGATCGTAGACTGATTCCCCTGCAACAGAATAGTGACCGTAGCGCTCAGTCTCCGCCCGGAATGGGCGAATCATTTGAGAATGGCAACCGTAGCATCCCTCGCGCAGATAAATATCACGTCCGGCCAGCTGAAGCGGCGTATATGGCTTTAGCCCCTGAACAGGCTGAGTTGTCGATTTTTGAAAGAACAGCGGAACGATTTCAACAAGCCCGCCAAAACTGATAGTCAGAATTACCAATACCAGCAGCAAGCCCACGTTGCGCTCAATCAGATCGTGAGTAAAATTACGCATCAAATTTCTCCTGTTGATTTATCTGATTAAGCATGTGCAGAAGATGTGTTCAGCGCAGGAATCTCATTGTTAGCAGGCTTCGCCCCCATCAATGTTTTTGCTACGTTGTATGCCATCACCAACATGCCGCTGAGATAAAGCGCACCACCGGAAAGACGAATCAGATAGTAAGGATATGTCGCTTTCACTGATTCAACGAAGGAGTATGTCAGTGTTCCGTCTTCGTTGACTGCGCGCCACATCAAACCTTGCATCACACCGGCAATCCACATAGAAGCGATATACAGAACCACGCCGATAGTTGCGACCCAGAAGTGCACCTCAATCAAACGCTTGCTATACATTTGTGTTTGACCAAACAGGCGAGGAATCAGGTAATACAAACTACCGATGGAAATAAACCCAACCCATCCCAATGCGCCAGAATGCACATGACCAATGGTCCAGTCTGTGTAATGCGATAAGGCATTGACCGTTTTGATAGCCATCATCGGACCTTCAAAAGTCGACATGCCG
>JAGWUK010000388.1 GCA_028868455.1 Burkholderiales bacterium
GCGTAATTTTTCTACGGCCTGATTCACCTTCTTTTTTCAAAGCTTCGAGCTGCGGAGAGACGATAGACATGAGCTGCATGATAATCGACGCCGAAATATACGGCATGATTCCCAATGCAAACACAGTAAATCGTGACAGTGCACCGCCAGAAAACATGTTAAACATCCCCAAAATACCGCCTTGGTTTTGTTTAAACAGGTCTGCTAACGCAGTCGGATCTATCCCTGGAACAGGCACGTGCGCGCCAATCCTGTAGACAACCAGTGCAGCTAACAGGAACCAGAGTCGACCCCATGGAAACCCGCTCGCAGCACTTTTTGCTTGTTGTGGAGATGTTGCCAATTATCGCTCCGGTGTCTGTACTGAATTAGGCTATTGAGCCGCCAGCAGCTTCGATTGCAGCTTTTGCGCCTTTTGTGACGATCAAGCCGTTCAAAGTAACTTTCTTAGAAATCGCTCCGGACAAAATCACACGCACAGTACGCGCTAGTTCGGATACGACACCTGCCTGTTTCAATGCAAGAATGTCAATCTCAGTCACTGGCAGGTTTTCCAGATCAGTCAAACGAACCTCTGCTTTGAACGGCGTTGCCAACGATTTGAAACCGCGCTTTGGCAAACGACGTTGCAAAGGCATCTGACCACCTTCGAAACCGACTTTATGAAAGCCACCAGAACGGGATTTTTGACCTTTATGGCCGCGACCCGCCGTCTTACCTAGACCTGAACCGATACCGCGACCAACACGACGTTTGTAGTGTTTTGCGCCATCAGCAGGTTGGATGTTATTCAATTCCATAATTTGCTCCGAACATAAGTCTGACGACTTACGCTACAACCTTCACAAGATACGAGACTTTGTTGATCATGCCACGTACCGCTGGCGTGTCTTGCAATTCGGACACCGAATTTACACGACGCAGGCCCAGACCACGTACAGTTGCACGGTGATCTTGGCGTGTGCCGATCAGACCTTTGACCAATTGCACTTTTACTGTCTTAGTCATCGCGCTCTCCTTAACCGAGAATTTCTTCAACAGTCTTGCCACGCTTTGCAGCGATCTCAGATGGAGTACTCATCTTAGCCAGACCATTCAAAGTCGCGCGAACCATGTTGTATGGATTTGTAGAGCCGTTGGATTTAGCAACGACGTTCACAATACCCATTACTTCAAAAATTGCGCGCATTGGGCCACCAGCGATAACGCCAGTACCTTCTTTTGCAGGAGAAATCATGACGGAAGATGCGCCGTGCTTACCAGTAACAGTGTGCTGCAAAGTACCGTTTTTCAAAGTCACTTTAATCATCTTGCGACGTGCTTCTTCCATCGCTTTTTGTACGGCTACAGGAACTTCTTTCGATTTCCCTTTACCCATACCGATACGGCCATCGCCGTCGCCAACTACTGTCAATGCTGCGAAACCCATGATACGACCACCCTTAACCACTTTGGTTACACGGTTAATCGCGATCATTTTTTCGCGCATGCCATCATCCGGCTTGTCGGCTGCTGTTTTTGCTTGCATTTTTGCCATGACAAATTTTCCTTAGAACTTCAGGCCAGCTTCGCGGGCAGCTTCTGCAAGCGCCTTGATGCGGCCATGGTAACGGAAACCGGAGCGATCAAACGCAACTTCGGTAACCCCTGCTTTGATTGCCTTCTCTGCTACACGCTTGCCGATCAAAGTCGCGGCCGAGGTGTTTCCACCCAAACCGGATTTGCCAGCCAACTCTGCACGCACTTCCGCTTCCAATGTTGAAGCAGATGCCAACACTTTGGCATCTGGGCCAATGATGTTTGCGTAAATGTGCAAGTTGGTACGGTGCACGGCCAGGCGGTTCACTTTGAGTTCTGCGATCTTGGCACGGGTTTGACGTGCGCGGCGCAGACGTGATTGTTTCTTGTCCATCGTCAACCCCTATTACTTCTTCTTGGTTTCTTTAATCACAACCACTTCGTCCGCATAGCGAACGCCTTTGCCTTTGTAAGGCTCAGGACTGCGGTATGCACGGACTTCAGCTGCCACTTGACCCACCTTTTGCTTACTAACCCCTTTAATAAGGATTTCAGTAGGTGTTGGTGTGGCGCACGAAACGCCTTCCGGCATCTGGTGTACAACTGGGTGTGAAAAACCTAAAGACAAATTTAATTTATCACCTTGAGCTTGCGCTTTATAACCAACGCCGACCAAAGTGAGTTTGCGCTCAAAGCCCTTAGTAACACCGTTCACCATATTGTTAACCAATGCACGCAGAGTGCCGGTCATCGCATTGGCTTCCCGGCCTTCATTGGCTGGCGAAAAACTCAAAGTACCACTGTCGTTTGCTACCTTCACCAAGCCATTCAGGCTTTGAGAAAGTACGCCCATAGGACCTTTTACTGTAATCTGCTCTGCTGAAATTGCAACTTCTGCACCGGCCGGCAAAGCGATTGGCATCTTACCTACTCGAGACATCTTTCACTCCTTAGGCGACATAGCAAATCACTTCGCCACCGATACCGGTTGCGCGCGCTTTGCGGTCAGTCATAACGCCTTTTGGTGTGGACACGATGGCCACGCCCAAACCGTTCATCACACTTGGAATCTCGTCTTTACCTTTGTAAATACGAAGACCTGGACGTGAAACACGCTCCAAACGCTCAATAACAGGACGTCCTGCATAATATTTCAAGCCGATTTTCAACTCGGACTTCCCTGCAGTTTCAGAAACTGCGAAATCTTCAATGTAACCTTCGTCTTTCAGTACGCTTGCAATTGCAATCTTTACTTTAGAAGACGGCATCGCAACAACAGTTTTTTGAACAACTTGTGCGTTACGAATGCGGGTCAGCATATCGGCGATAGGATCGCTCATACTCATTGCTTATTCTCCTATTACCAGCTGGCTTTAGTCATACCCGGAATTTCACCACGCATGGCGACTTCACGGAGTTTAATACGGCCCAAACCGAACTTACGGAATGTGCCACGCGGACGACCTGTCAAAGTGCAGCGATTACGCTGACGGGTCGGATTGGAATTACGTGGCAAAGCCTGCAACTTCAGACGAGCAGCGTAGCGCTCTTCTTCAGTCTTTGATTGGTCATCAACGATGGCCTTCAATTCGGCGCGCTTCCCGGCGAATTTCTTCACCAGATCTGCACGCTTTTGCTCACGATTAATCAGTGCCAATTTTGCCATGGCGACCTCAGTTTCTGAACGGAAATTTAAATGCGGCGAGGAGCGCTTTCGCTTCATCGTCGGTCTTTGCGGTTGTCGTGATGCTGATATTCATACCACGCAATGCGTCGATCTTGTCATATTCGATTTCAGGAAAAATAATCTGCTCCTTGACACCGATATTATAATTACCGCGACCATCAAACGCACGACCAGACACACCACGAAAATCGCGAACACGCGGCAGAGCCACGGTAATGAAGCGATCTAGGAATTCATACATCTGAGCGCCACGCAAAGTTACCATACAACCAATTGGATAACCTTCACGGATTTTAAAACCTGCAATCGCTTTACGCGCCTTGGTAACAACCGGTTTTTGGCCAGCAATTTTCGTCAAGTCACCGACTGCATGCTCAATGATTTTTTTATCCGCTACTGCTTCGGACAAACCCATATTCAGGGTAATCTTCAAAATGCGAGGCACTTCCATGATCGACTTATAAGCGTACTTTTCAGTCAAATCACCGACGATTTTATCTTTATATAATGCTTGTAGACGGGCCATGATGTTATGCCTTCACAACTTCGCCAGTCGACTTATAGACGCGGACCTTCTTACCATCCACAACCTTAAAGCCTACACGGTCTGCTTTGCCGGATGCTGCATTAAACAATGCAACGTTCGACACATGAATCGGCATCAATTTATCCACGATGCCACCAACTGCGCCAGTCATTGGGTTAGGTTT
>JAGWUK010000389.1 GCA_028868455.1 Burkholderiales bacterium
AAACAGTCAACCAGGCCAGCGCTTTATGGGCACGCAACAAGAACGACATCACGCCTGAGCAATACGACGAATTTTACAAACACGTCTCGCACGATTTCAACGCGCCGCTGATCCATACGCATAACCGCGTCGAAGGCCGCAGCGAATACACACAATTGCTGTACATCCCGGCGCGCGCACCGTTCGATCTGTGGGACCGCAACAAGCGCGGCGGCATCAAGCTGTACGTGAAACGCGTTTTCATCATGGACGATGCAGAGCAACTGATGCCGGTCTATCTGCGCTTCGTCAAAGGCGTGATCGATTCCAACGATTTGCCATTGAACGTCTCGCGTGAAATCCTGCAGGAAAGCCGCGATATCAAAGCCATCCGCGAAGGTTCGACCAAGCGCGTGCTCGGCATGCTCGAAGAACTGGCCAACGCCGAAGGCGAAGACGATTCGCAAGCGAAAAAAGACAAGTACACGACCTTCTGGAAAGAATTCGGTCAGGTCTTGAAAGAAGGCATAGGCGAAGACCACAGCAACAAAGATCGCATCGCCAAACTGCTGCGCTTTGCGTCCACGCACAATGACAGCGACGAGCAAAACGTCTCGCTGGCCGACTACCTCGCCCGCGCCAAAGAAGGCCAGGACAAGATTTACTACGTGACCGCCGAAAGCTATGCGACCGCGAAGAACAGTCCGCACCTGGAAATCTTCCGCAAAAAAGGCGTCGAAGTCTTGTTGCTGACCGACCGTGTCGATGAATGGATGCTGTCCTTCCTGACAGAATTCGAAGGCAAGGAACTCGCTTCTGTCGCCAAGGGTGGCCTCGATCTCGGCAAGCTCGAAGACGAAGCCGAGAAAAAGCAACATGAAGAAACCGAGACCCAGTTCAAGGATCTGGTCGAGAAAATGAAAACCACGCTGGCCGACAAAGCCAAAGATGTACGCGTGACTTTCCGTCTCACCGATTCACCAGCCTGTCTGGTCGCCGACGAACATGATTTGTCCGGCAATCTGGCTCGCATGCTGAAAGCCGCCGGTCAGTCTGCGCCAGATTCCAAACCGATTCTGGAAGTCAACCCGGATCACCCGCTGGTGCAAAAACTGAAGTACGAAGAGGCAAAGTTCGACGACTGGTCGCACATTTTGTTCGATCAGGCGCTGCTGGCGGAAGGCGGCAATCTGGCCGATCCTAGCAGCTTCGTGAAACGTCTCAATGAAATGCTGTTAAGCAAATAAAAGCACTTCCCTAACGAGGATGCGTTCGAAAAACAGCCCGGTCACTGCAACGTGACCGGGCTGTTTTTTTGTCTGTCGCTCGTAATGCCAAAGCCAGTACGCTCTCTAAGAACCCGTGCTAAGAACCCGTGACTGTGCGGGTATGTTCCGTATCTTCCTGCCCTGTCGGCTGGACTAGCTGCGCCAACTTTTCCTGTTCCATCTTTGCGTCCATTTCTTGTTGCATTTGCGCCGTCTTTTGCGTCGTCTTTTGCGCTGCGTTTTGCAGCGCGCCGCGCAGATTCTGCAATGCCGCTGAAATGTCTGCCGGTTCGCGCAGCACCTTGCGTGCCGCTCCCACGGCGCGACGCACATCGCCCGGCGTTTGTCCGGCATCAATCAATGCCACAGCCGGCGATTGACAAGCAAGCAAAATATCAATCCAGTCAGCGGGATGCAAAGTAAGAAAAGTCTGCGTAAAAAGACGACTGGCACGGAACGACGGCAGCATCAGCGCGACTTTCGTCAATGCGCCTATAAATTCATCGCTACGTCGCTTTTCGTTGGCCGGATCAAGGGCGTCAGAAAGTGCCGCCAAAGCCAGCGCGATTTGCCGCCGCAAAACCCCCGTAGTCCGGACCGGCAAGACCAGCCAGGCCGTAGCGACGCCGATGACGGCACCGATCAGTATTTCTTCCAGACGCGGCAACAGCAACGTGCCACCAGTAACGCCGCTCATCTCTTGCAACAAGGCCAGTGCAATGGTGATCAACAAGGCCCACCAGCCGTATCCCAGTGGTCGCAGCCACAATGCCAGAAACATGGCAAGCAAGATCAAAGGCACGGCCATCTGACTGCCAAATTGCTGCGGATGAAATGCGGCGCTGAGCGACAACGCAATGACCGTTCCGGCAGCCGCGCCGATCACGCGCAGCACGCTTTTGTAGGCAACGTCGAGGCGGCCACGATTACCGGTCAGCACGATCATCGTCGTCAGCACGATCCATGACCAGCGCTCGGGAAAAATCATAAAACCGATCACAAATGAAAGCATCAATGCCATCGCCATCTGAATTGCCATACGTGTGCTGGCAATCGGGCGCAGTGGACTGTCGGCTTTTTCAGCGACCGATTGCACACTGGCGGGTGCCGCCTGCAAGATGTGCATGCGCACGGCCAGCGCATGCACCACGCTGACCCAGAACAAAGCCAGCAACGCAATCAGCACCGGCACCAGCGGCGCAGGAATACTCGAGGTCGAAGGAATGTATGGTGTCGTCAGCAAGGCGAAAAATGGCAAGGCGATCAAGGCTCCGGCGCGTTGCGTCATCGCGCCGAAACGACGCAACCAGATCGACAAGAACATGCCGCCAACGAATAACAGCGCTCCCAGCCAGCGATAGCGGACTAACAAAAAGGCAATGCTGACCGCAAGCAAGCCGACCAGTGGCAAGATCAGCGCTGCTTCAATCCGGCCCCGCCGGTCGCGGTCAAGCTGGCTACGTGACAGCGACAGCGCCAGAACCACGGCCATCACCCCTGATCCGGCACCCGGCTGAATTGCCAGCGCACTAGCCAGCGTCAAAAGCGCTGCCAGCATGGTTACGCTGGCCGCACGCAAGGAGTCCAGCAATTGCGCGCGAATTTTGCTGCTACCCCGATTACCCTGGCTACCGCGATTATCGTCGGTCATTGTGTTGATCCCATTGTTGTCAGCGCTATCGATGATCGCGGGCTTGTTTGGCAAGCGTGCTTGCCGACATACTGCATCGGGAAATTATACCTAGCGCTGAGGCAAAGCTGCTCCGGCAATGTGATCGTGCCACGCCACAGGATTTTCGAATGCGTGACGCAAAAGCGTGTCATGTATGCACAATTATCTGCTTTTGCCGCAGGCTAGGAATTTCCAGCCAGCCATCCTATGATGAGAGGGTCAGCATTTTTCTCCGCTTCATATTTACTGCATGGATATTACCTCTGTCAACGCCAGCGCCGCACCTGCCACCGCGATTCATAGCGGCAATGGCACGCTGTCGCCGCCAGCGGAAACCAGCACGGGAAAGACCGACAAAAACGCGGACGCCAGCCAGACAAGTCGCAGCCAGGATGCAGGCAGCCAAGCAGTCTCCGGTGCTGCGGCCAGCAGTGCGAGCGTCAAACTCAGCGAACAGGCACGCACTCTGCTCAGCCAGTTAAAGGCCTCGGATGCCCATGTGCGCGCACATGAACTCGCGCATCTTGCCGCCGCAGGTGGCCTGGCCAATGGCGGCCCCAGCTTTACCTACGAACGCGGTCCAGACGGACAAAGCTATGCCGTCGGCGGTGAAGTCAGTATTGACACCTCACCCGGCAATACACCCGAAGAAACCATCGCCCGCGCCAGAACCATCCAGGCCGCCGCACTGGCGCCCGCCGATCCATCCGGACAGGACATCGCCGTTGCCGCCTCGGCACGCCAGATGGAACAACAGGCCCAGGCCGAATTGCAATTGCAACGCGCTGCCGAAATTCAGCAAGCCTACCAACAAGCCACGTCAGGCTCAGAGGCACGCACCTCCGGTAAAGGCAGCCGTATCGATCATTACGCCTGAGTTTGCAAAATCGAGAGAACCATTTTGCATGGCAATTGATGCGTTCTTTTACCTTCGGCATTTGAGATAACGGCGCACCACGAAGCAAGCCCCAGCACAGTTCGTCAG
>JAGWUK010000390.1 GCA_028868455.1 Burkholderiales bacterium
AGAGAGTAAATTTTATAAAGTGCGATTAACTTCTATTAAATTGTCGGGATTTAAATCTTTTGTAGATCCCACCCATTTTCAGGTGCCCGGCCAGCTGGTTGGCGTCGTTGGGCCGAATGGTTGCGGCAAATCCAATATCATCGATGCAGTCCGCTGGGTGCTTGGTGAATCCAAGGCTTCTGAATTGCGTGGCGAGTCCATGCAAGACGTTATTTTTAATGGCTCCACACATCGCAAACCGGCAGGACGTTCATCTGTCGAGCTGGTGTTTGACAATAGCCTGGGCAAGGCCGCCGGGCAATGGAGTCAATACGGCGAAATTGCGGTTAAGCGGACGTTAACGCGCGACGGCACATCGACTTATTATATTAACGGCCAACCAGTACGTCGCCGCGATATTCAGGATATTTTTCTGGGGACCGGCCTTGGGCCACGTGCCTACGCGATTATCGGTCAGGGCATGATTTCCCGCATTATTGAAGCACGTCCGGAAGAATTGCGGATTTTTCTGGAAGAGGCCGCAGGCGTTTCGCGTTACAAAGAGCGCCGTCGCGAAACAGAAAACCGCATTCACGACACACATGAAAATCTGGTACGCGTCGAAGATATTTTGCGCGAGCTAAACAACAATCTCGAAAAACTGGAAGCGCAGGCTGTCGTGGCGAATAAATTCCACGAATTGCAAAGCGATCAGGAAGAAAAGCAAAAATTATTGTGGTTGTTGCGTAAAAAAGAAGCCGCAAACGAACAACAAAGACATTTCGCTGAAATCGAGCGGACCCAACTTGACCTCGAAGAGCAAACTGCCAGATTGCGCCATGTCGAGCTGGAGCTGGAGCAAATGCGTCAGGCGCATTATACCGTTGGCGATCGCATGCATCAGGCGCAAGGGCATTTGTACCAGACCAATGCAGAGATCGGTAGTCTGGAAGCGCAGATCAAATTCGTCATTGAATCGCGCAGCCGTTTGCAAACCCAATTGCATTCGCTTAAAGCGCAGCGCGATCAATGGCAAAACCAAAGCCAGCAGTTGCAGGACGCCTTATCCGAAGGCGAAATGCATGTTGAAGAGCTGGCCATGCGCGCGGAACAGGCGTTGGAAGTCAGTCAGCAGCACCAGGATAAATTGCCAGAGATGGAGCAACTGTGGCGTGAGTCGCAACTGAAAACGACTGAATCGCGTGCCAAAATCATGCAGATGCAGCAGCAGATCGAGCTGGAATCGACGCATCAGCGCAATGCCTCCAATATTCTCAATACCCTGGCGTCAAGGCGCGAACGTTTGATGCAGGAAAAGCAGGGATTGGCGATGCCGGATTCTTCGCATCTGGATAATCTGTCTTTCCAGTTGGAAGAAAAAAAACAGGTATTGGAAGAATTGTCTTTGCAGTTGGAGGATGCGCAAGAACGTTTGCCGTTGCTGGAAGACGAACGCAAGCAGGCGCAAATGCAGGTCAATCAGGATACGGCAGAATTTGCACAACTGGATGCACGCTTGCTGGCGTTGAAACAATTGCAGGAAAAAGTCCAGAGTCAGGGCAAAGTGCAGCCTTGGCTGGAAAAACATGAATTAGGTAGCTTGCCGAAGTTGTGGCAAAAGCTGCACATTGAGGCCGGCTGGGAAACGGCGCTGGAATCTGTCTTGCGTGAGCGCACTTCGGCCCTGGAGATGTCAAATCTGGATTGGGCAAAAGCGTTTTTCGGTGACGCGCCGCCCGCCAAACTGGCTGTCTATGCGCCGCAGGTCGTTGCAGAGCAAACAGACTTAATACCGGGTCTGAAACCGTTCATTCAGCTCTTGCAATTAAATGATGCTGGCGTGCGCGGCCTGATGCAAGACTGGCTGCATCATGTGTACGTGGCAGATGATCTGACGTCGGCGTTCATGGACAGAAATAAACTGCCGCTGAGTGGCTGTTTTATTACGCGCCAAGGCCATGTTATCGCACGTTCCAGTGTGCGCTTTTATGCAACAGATTCCGAGCAGGACGGCGTTTTGGCGCGTCAGCAGGAAATTGAAAATATCAGCAAACAATGTCGTGCCAAGCAATTATTGGCCGATGAGGCCAAGACCAGAGCGGTGCGTGCAGAAGCCAACTATACGCACGCTACGCAGCAGATGCAGGAGTTGCGTCAGCGCGTTGCCGGCCTGACACAGACCACGCATAGCCTGCAAATTGAATTCATGAAACTGTCCGAGGTGCAGGAACGCTTTAATCAGCGCAGCACCCAGATTGCCAATGATCTGGCTGAAATTGCGGCACAAGAAAGCGAGCAACAACAAGCACGTGCCGAGTCCGAACAAAAATTCGAAATGCTGGATATGGAACTTGCCGAATTGCAGGAAACGCACGAGCAAGGACAGACCAGACATCTCGAAAAAGAACAGCAGCTCAACGACGCACGACAACGCTTGCGTGATCTGGAACTCGCTGCGCAGGAAGCCGCATTCGCCGAAAAATCTCATCGAAGCAAAATGGATGAATTGCGCCGCAATATTGCAACGGCGCTGGAGCAATCTGCGCAATTGTTTGCCAGCATGCAGCAGGGTCAGCTTGAGCTGGAATCGATGGATGATCAGACTGCGCAGGCGGGATTGCAGTCTTTGCTGGACCGACGCAGCGATCAGGAACGCGCCTTAGCCGATGCGCGACACGAATTGGACCAGTTGACGCAGCAATTGCGCCATCACGAAGATGCCAAATTACAAGTCGAACGTAGTTTGCAGCCGCAACGAGACCGCATCGTTGAATTGCAACTCAAGGAACAGGCGGCGCGCCTGAGCCAGGAGCAATACGCTGAACAGCTACGCAATTTTGAAGTCGACGAGGAATTGTTATCGCAAAAATTGCACGATGATATAAAACCATCGTATTTGCAAGGCGAGGTCACGCGATTAACCAATGCGATTGCAGCTTTAGGCGCGGTCAATATGGCTGCACTCGACGAGTTGGCGCAGGCGACAGAGCGCAAGACTTTCCTTGATGCGCAACATGCCGACTTGACGGAAGCCATTACGACTTTGCAAGATGCAATTCATAAGATCGATATTGAAACGCGTGATTTATTGCAGGACACGTTTAATAAAGTCAATTTCCATTTTGCTGAATTGTTCCCGATTTTATTCGGTGGCGGACAAGCTAAATTGATCATGACTGGCGATGAAATCCTGGATTCTGGCGTGCAAGTCATGGCGCAGCCGCCCGGCAAGAAAAACGCCACGATTCATTTGTTGTCAGGTGGGGAAAAGGCACTGACGGCGACCGCTTTGGTGTTTTCGATGTTCCAGTTAAATCCGGCGCCGTTCTGTTTGCTTGATGAGGTTGATGCGCCACTGGATGACTCGAATACCGAACGTTTTTGTAATATGGTGAAGCGTATGTCTTCAAATACCCAATTTTTATTTATCTCCCATAATAAAATTGCGATGGAAATGGCACAGCAACTGATTGGTGTCACCATGCAAGAGCAGGGAGTTTCCCGAATCGTTGCGGTGGATATGGAGTCCGCCGTCAATTTTGCTACTGAGGTTCAAGCAGCATGACAGATCTACAAATTAGTTTATTAGCGATTGGCGGAACGCTGGTCGCCGGTGTCTTGATTTACAACAAGTGGCAAGAGCATAAGGCCAAAAAGGCGGTCGAAAATGCCTTTGCCGATGGTCATGAGGACGTGTTGTTACATCCTGATTTACCGACGACAGATGTGTTTGTTGATACAGCGCAAAGACATGAACCCAGCATGGATGCCGACGTTGTGGTTGATGGAGAAGCAGGCGCAGCCGAAGCCGCGACAGAATCACCTGTCGACGAAACAAAATCACCTGAACTTGCACCGGAAAAAGAACTGCCTGTCGATGTATTGATCGACTGCGTGATTCCAATGGAATTTGATACGC
>JAGWUK010000391.1 GCA_028868455.1 Burkholderiales bacterium
GGTTTGTGCCGCATGGATCACTGCTTCCAGCAATTGCTGGGAAAATCCATTGCCGCGAAAGGTGGGTAACACACCCATGCGCAACATTTCCCAGGTATCTGTTTCGCCATCCAGTGGCATCCAGCGTACTGACCCGGCAGCTTCATCGTTGACAAACAAAATAAAACCGCCACCGTGCTGGAGATCATTGCGTACCCGCTCTGAACTTTCACGGTGACCGCTGGAGGTGGCAGCGACCTTACCGGACCAGCATTCGCGTGTCAGATGCGCAATCAATTGCGCATCGTCGAGTGTGGCTTCCAGTATCACAATATCCATAAGTGATAAATTGAGTGGTCGAAAAGGTATTGCGTTGTGCTGATTAAGTTTAACGTACACGCATACCGGGCTGTGCACCTGGCCATGCTTCCAGAATGTATAGACCCGGATTGGTTTTTTCATCGGCTGCCGAAGCCGCCAATACCATGCCTTCCGACATACCAAACTTCATTTTGCGCGGTGCCAGATTGGCGACCATCACGGTAAATTTGCCTATCAGTTGTTCCGGCTGATAGGCCGATTTGATGCCTGAAAACACATTGCGTGTGCGGCCTTCGCCGATGTCCAGCGTCAGGCGCAGCAGCTTGTCGGAACCTTCGACGTGCTCGCAATTAACGATTTTGGCGATGCGCAAATCGACTTTGGCGAAATCGTCAATCTTGATTTCTTCGGCCAGTGGTTCAATCTGGCTGGACGTTTCCGTTGTCGTCGGCGCTGCTTCCGATGCAGTCGGTGCATCAAATAACTGGTCGAAAATTTTAAGATCAACACGCTGCATCAGATGCGTGTATGGATGAATTTGATGTTGGTCTGGCATAGGCGAAGTGACATCTGCCCATTGCAGCGGTGCAAGATTCAATTGTGCTTCAACCTGTGTTGCGAGTTGCGGCAAGACAGGTTTCAGGAAAATCGTCAAAATACGGAAAGCTTCCAGCAAGCGGCTGCAGACTTCCTGCAGCTTGGCATCGTTTTCCGGTTTTTTTGCCAGTTCCCATGGTTTATTGGCATCCACGTAGGCATTCACCAGATCGGCTTGTTCCATTGCCGCGCGTAAGGCCTTGCCATATTCGCGCGCTTCGAACAGTGCCTGAATTTCCGGCGCGGCTGTGCGCAGATTGGAAAGGAAGGCATCGTCGGATGTTGCCCACGTAGTGTTAATGACGCCGTTGAAGCGCTTGCTGATGAAGCCTGCGGCGCGGGAAGCGATATTGATGTATTTGCCGATCAGATCGGAATTGACGCGTGCGACGAAATCATCCGGATTCAAATCCAGGTCTTCGACTTTTGCATTCAGTTTGGCAGCGAAATAGTAGCGCAGCCATTCCGGGTTCATGCCGATTTCGAGATAACGCAGCGGCGAAATGCCAGTGCCGCGCGACTTCGACATTTTTTCACCGGAAACGGTGACGAAGCCGTGCGCGTAGACATTATCCGGGACTTTATAGCCAGAAAATTTCAGCATGGCTGGCCAGAACAGCGTGTGGAAATACGTAATGTCTTTGCCGATGAAATGGATTTGTTCCGTCGTTGGATCGGCCATAAAGGCGTCAAAGTTGCGTCCGGTTTTGTCAAAATAATTTTTCAGCGATGCCAGATAGCCGACTGGGGCATCCAGCCAGACATAAAAATACTTACCAGGCTGATCAGGAATTTCTATGCCGAAGTAGGGCGCATCGCGGCTGATGTCCCAATCGCCTAAACCCGACCCTTCGCCTTCGCCGTCCAGCCATTCTCTGCACTTGTTGGCGACTTCGGATTGCAGGCGATTATCTTGCAAGGCCCAGCCGCGCAGGAAATCCACGCATTGTTGATCGGAAAGCTTGAAAAAGAAATGTTCCGACGACTTCATCACTGGCGTTGCACCCGTCAGTACCGAATACGGATTGATGACTTCTGTCGGAGCGTAGACTGCGCTGCAGACTTCGCAAGAGTCGCCGTATTGATCTTTGGCGCCGCATTTCGGGCATTCGCCTTTGATATAGCGATCCGGCAAAAACATGTTCTTGACCGGGTCGAAGAACTGCTCAATCGTTTTGCTGGTAATGAAGCCGGCAGCTTTGAGCTTGCGGTAAATGTCTTGCGACAGCGCATGGTTTTCCGGGCCGTCGGTCGAATGCCAGTTGTCGAACTGAATGTGGAAACCGTCCAGATATTGTTTGCGTCCTGCTGCAATTTGCGCGACAAATTCTTGAGGCGTGATGCCAGCCTTTTCGGCAGCAATCATGATCGGTGCGCCGTGCGCATCGTCGGCACCCACGAAATGCACTTCGTTACCCGACATTCGCTGATGCCTGACCCAGATATCGGCCTGGATGTATTCCATGATGTGGCCGAGGTGGAAAGGCGCGTTAGCGTAAGGGAGGGCGGTGGTAACGAACAGCTTGCGTGTCATGGTTGTTGCACTTTTTGTTAACGGACAAGGGCATTATTCTAACAGCGAAAGCTGCACCAGACGCGGGTTTGGCAGCCTGCATTTCATTGCAAATTCTCGTGTTTACCGCTTGTTCATACTCGAAATGCGATAAATCAATACCGTGACTACGATTCTTGTACACGGTAAATGGCGTGCAGTTTTGGCTGACAAGAAGCGTATTTCTGCATTTGGCAGCGATAAAATTGCTTTAGAGTCAACGCTGCGCCGGTTTTGACTTAAGATGCGGTCGTCGGGAGGGAATGCATTTCGAAGGTATCCCGATCATGAAAATATAATTAAAAATCAACGATTGAAATAAGAGGAAGCAGATGACACGAAATAACTTCAATAACATCCCAAACTTTGGCCGCACTTTGAAAGTCATGTCTTGCCGGATTAATTTTGTGTCAGCATCGAAATTAGCTATGCGAGTATTGCCTGTCATGTTATTGGGCGTCGTGATTGGATTCGCCCCTTCGTCCAACTTGTATGCGCAAGTTCCTGCACCGGAAGCGCGTCACCTTGTCAATGCGGGCGATACGGCAGCGATTGAGGACGTGATGAAACGGTTTCAGGCAGCATTGATCCAAAAGGATACGAAGTTGCTGTCTTCGTTGATGCTGAATTCGCACATTCCTTTTTTTTCGCCAGTGAGTGCAGAGCGCATCAGGAAAGCGCAAGAAACGATAGACGTTAATTATGATGGCACTGGTGGCGATGGGTATCCACGTTTCGCCGAGTTTATTAAAAAGTCACAGAAACCAGTACAAGAAAAATTTTATAACGTCAAAATTGTGCAAGATGCGAACTTTGCTGTCGTGTTATTTGACTTCGAATTTGTCGAGGATGATAAGGTGCAAAACTTTGGCATTGAATGCTGGCAAATGATGAAGCTCGACAATCAATGGAAAATTTTCAGCGTTAATTGGTCTAGTCGTGGGGCGCTGAAATAAAAATGGAGGCTGCATATTTCAGCGGCCTCCATTTTATTTCTGTGCTGATTTCGGGGCGGCACGTTGCGTATGATCAGATTTTTCTGCTCCAAAAAAAGCCACGTGCAGTTTCAGAAATTTATTCTTCGTCAGCTGAGACTTCACCGGTTTTACGGTTGTATTTCAGGGTGATTTTTGTCAGTTCGCACAGATTGAAATCGTCCCATTCAACTTCCGATCCATCATCGTCAAAGGTGACATTCAGACTTTGTGTGCAACGCGCTTTGTCCGAGAACTTGATCAGCCGCGATTGCTTATTTTCCAGGATGCCATCACCCAATCTGTCGTTGCCCCAGGTTTTGCTCTTTGCCGGAGCGATATAGACAGAACGTATCGGATAGCCGGTCCGGTTGACGAGTGTGAAATCGGCGTCGCCGGCAATGGCGGTGTGGGCAAAAATTGCACTGCCCAGCAAAGTTGACGCCACCACTAAAGTTTTTATTGTCGTTTTCAT
>JAGWUK010000392.1 GCA_028868455.1 Burkholderiales bacterium
CTTACTGCGCCAGTCGGCTCCGGCCACCAGCCAATGCGTATGTCGTAAGAAGGTAAAAAAATGCACGCGCTGACCAGATATTTCGTATTTACCGGCATCACGGCCGCGATCTTTTCCATGGGATATTGGACCGGTACGCATTATTCCAAATCCACGCCATCTTCACGTCCCGCGTGCGCCCAACGCATGGGAAATATTCCTGGTCATCGCCTCGGCAATGATCTCGCCACCAATGAGCTAACTACGCGTGATCTCAATAATGCCAATGACAATCTGCCGGCCACATCGCCAAAATCCGATGCCGGAAAATTCCGCCTGCGCCATGCCTTGCTGATGTAGAAAATGTACCTGCGCGCCGCACAGGTACGCGATTCCTCGCTTATCGGCGCTTGTGCGTGACCGGGTCGAACCAGTGCAGCATATCAGCGGCAAAGCCCGCTGTGGTCCGTTGTCCCATACGCACATCAGAGCCGACCGGGGTACGGATAACGATCTGCTGATCACCGCACAAACCGTGCACCAACAAATCCGCACCCAGTGACTCCACCAGTTCCACCTCCAGCGGCAAACCCGGCATGCCTATAAACAGATGCTCAGGACGAATACCCATTATCAGTTGTTGATTCGCGACCTTCGCAGCTTCTGCCTGAATCAACGGCAGAGTCACATCAACATGACCGATACGTATTTGCCGACCATCTTCACTGACTTGCCCCTGCAATAAATTCATGGGCGGTGAGCCGATAAAACTGGCGACGAAACTAGTCGCCGGTTTCGCATAGACTTCCGCTGGCGTACCGATTTGCTCAGCAACGCCGCCATGCATGACGATCATGCGTTGTCCCAGCGTCATCGCCTCCACCTGATCATGTGTCACGTACAGGCTGGTGGTTCCCAGCCTGCGATGCAATTTTTGGATTTCCAGTCGCATTTGCACACGGAGCTTGGCGTCCAGATTCGATAAAGGCTCGTCGAACAGAAACACTGCAGGTTCCCGCACGATCGCGCGACCCATCGCAACACGCTGCCGCTGACCGCCAGACAATTGGCGCGGTGTCCGCTGCAGTAATGTCTCCAGTTCCAGAATTTTGGCTGCCTTATTCACCCGTGCATCAATATCCGTCTTGGAAAAACCGCGGATTTTCAAACCATATGCCATGTTCTGATAAACGCTCATATGCGGATATAGCGCGTAATTCTGAAACACCATCGCAATATCCCGGTCTTTGGGTTCGAGATCGTTAACGACACGCTCGCCAATCACAATTTCGCCAGAAGTCACCTCCTCCAGACCAGCCACCATTCTTAGCAAAGTGGATTTACCGCAGCCAGACGGGCCGACCATGACGACAAATTCGCCATGCTGGATATCGACAGAAATGCCGTGAATCACATCGACCGATTTATCCTTACTGCCGTAAGTTTTTTTGATGTTCTTTAAGTGGACTTGCGCCATAGCGATGAGAGTTTAAATATCAATCAATTGTGAAGGTGCAATACGCAGACAGAATGGTCGAATACTTGGATTGAGCGGGTTAAAGCAGCACGGTGCGATCCGATCTAGCGCGTCTATTTTTCTGCATCGACCAGACCTTTAACGAACCATTTTTGCATCAATACCACCACCAATCCCGGCGGCAGCATGGCGAGTATCAGTGTCGCCATGACCATATTCCATTCCACTGCAGAATCACCACCGGCAATCATCAATTTAATGCCGACGCCGATCGGATACATCGTCTGATCGGTCGATACCAGCAAGGGCCATAAATACTGATTCCAGCCATAAATAAACATGATGACAAATAACGCGATCACATTCGTTTGCGATAGAGGCCACAGCACGTCTTTGAAAAAACGCAACGGTCCAGCCCCATCGATGCGCGCAGTCTCGGCCAATTCGTCAGGTACCGTCAGAAAAAACTGCCGGAACAAAAACGTCGCTGTCGCCGAAGCGATTAAGGGAATGGTCAGACCTGCGTAGGTATTGAGCATCGATAAATCCGATACCACTTTGTATGTCGGCGTGATTCTCACTTCGACGGGCAACATCAGCGTGACGAAAATCATCCAGAAAAATAAGCGACGCCCCGGAAATCGAAAATACACCAATGCAAATGCAGACAGCATAGAAATCGCGATTTTTCCAATAGCGATCATCACCGCTGAAACCAGGCTAACCCACAACATGCGGGCGACCGGGCTGCCAGAACCATTACCATCTGCGCCATGGCTAAGCACGGCACGCAGATTAATCCAGAGCTGGTCACCAGGAATTAAAGACATCGGTGCCAGCGCAGATTGTTCCGCGGTCTGCGTACTGGCAACCAAGGCGATATAAATAGGCAAAGCAACCATCGCCACGCCGAAAATCAATACAAGATGGCTGATCAGATCAAGCCAGGGGCGGCGTTCAATCATCGGCACACTCATGCATAGCGGACTTTCTTTTCTACATAGTTGAATTGAATCACCGTCAAGACTATGACGACCGTCATCAGAATGACGGATTGCGCGGCGGCACTGCCCAGATCGCCTCCCTTAAAACCATCGTTGAATACCTTGAAGACAAGAATTTCCGTCTCCTTGCCGGGACCGCCTTGCGTCGTCGCCTCGACGATTGCAAAGGTATCGAAAAATGCATAGACGATATTAACGACCAGCAAAAAAAACGAAGTCGGTGTCAGCAAGGGAAAGATGATCGTAAAAAATCTTCGCACCGGACCAGCGCCATCGATGGCAGCCGCCTCGATCAGCGATTTCGGGATCGCTTGCAACCCGGCCAGAAAGAATAGAAAGTTGTAGCTGATCTGCTTCCAGATCGCCGCCACCACGATCAATATCATGGCGTGGCGACCGTTTAACAGGTTGTTCCATTCAATACCGACATGGCGTAAAGCATGCGCAACAATACCCAAAGTCGGATTCAATAAAAACATCCAAAGCACACCAACCACGACCGGTGACACAGCATACGGCCAGATCAGAAACGTTTTGTAAATTGCCGCTGCTTTAGTCACTCTGTCGGCAAACACTGCCAGGATCAGTGCCAGCGCTAGCCCGAACACAGCAACCAGCAAGGAAAACAATGCCGTGGTTTTAAAGGATTCCAGATAATTAGGATCAGCAAACAATTCCTTGAAATTATCCATCCAGACAAATTGCGTAGACATGCCAAACGCATCCTGCAACAAGACGGACTGGTATAAAGCCTGCGCGGCGGGCCAGAAAAAAAACAGCACGGTGACCGTAATCTGCGGCGCGAGCAACAGATAAGGCAGCCAACCGGAACGAAAGCGTACGCGTTTTTCCAAAACTGCCTCGTCAGTTAAAATGTGGCCTGATGCAAAACTGCTCCAGTGAGGCTGGGCGCTGCAAAGGCGGTTTTGCATCAATCCTGATTTGAAAAGTCAGGCGCAAAATTGTTACGCGGCTGATCATGTCGTCAGCGACGATGACACTGATGCGTTTCGTCAGATCATGATGAAGCCGCGTTTATTTATTTGCTTTTTCAAATCGCTGCAATAACTCATTGCCTCGCGCCACAGCGGTATCCAAAGCTTCTTTCGCGGTTTTTTTTCCACTCCAGACAGATTCCAGTTCTTCATCCATGATGGTGCGTATCTGTACGAAGCTGCCTAAACGTATACCGCGTGACTTATCCGTGGTTTTGACGATCATTTGCTGAACGGCAATACCCGGTCCCGGCGTTTTTTCATAAAACCCGGATTTCTTCGTCAGTTCATAAGCGGCATTGGTGACTGGCAGATAACCGGTTTCCTGGTGCCATTTAGCCTGCACTTCAGGCTTGGACAAAAATTTATAAAATTTCGCCACACCTTTATACTCATTAAGCTTTTTCCCGCTCATGCTCCACAAAGAGGCTCCG
>JAGWUK010000009.1 GCA_028868455.1 Burkholderiales bacterium
AAATGCTGTACGACAGTGCAAGTTCCAGCGCAACGTCTTGGCTAAAACTGCGCATCGATTTAGAAACAAGACAAAGCCAGCAAGTCAGCACACATTGATTCATCGGGCGGATGCCATGCACGTGCAGTGCAGTTGACGTGCCTATTTTTCCTGATCAGTCAGACTCTGCACCCGGGTGCGGACAAAATGGATATGGCTGCGCAAATCGTATAACTCTTCCGCATACGACAAGGGAATAGAAATCTGGTTGACCTTTTCTTCGATTTCGTCAAGGCGACGCAATTGTCGCGCTATCGTTTGCGCGCGGTGCTCTGGCACCAGTTCCTCGATCGCATGTTCGACAATACGCAATTGCCCATACCAGCGATATACGCGTGAACGGATGCGCCAGACATACAAGGGCGGGATGATTTTTGACAAGGGCAAAAACAATGCGCCAAGCGCGACGATCACGACCCACATGCGCTCAAAAAAATTCGCCATCCAGAATGTCAGATAACGCTGCAACATCGGCGGGCCATTTTTATAAAATTTTTCTGCCTGTGCGGCTACCGGTATCTCCGTATATTTATCCGAAGGGAATTCGCCCTGACGACTAAACCAGTTGGCGCCGCTATGTATTTTTTGTGCGGCTTGCAATAGCAGGCTGATCAGCGCCGGATGCAGGCTGTCGTGTGCAACCAGCGTTGCGGTTGGTGAAATCAGGTGGTAATCGTGCGCAGGGATATCCTTGCCGATATCGACAATACCGCGCGGCAGGACGACATGCGACAAAAATGGAAAACGTCGTGTATAGGCCTCAGCCTGAACGAAATCGAACAAACGAATGCCTGGTGTCTGCAACAACATCTGCACCAATGGCGAATCGCTGGCAGTGCTAAACACCAGTACATCGATTTTGCCATCCAACAATGCGACGGTCGCCGGCGTATCTGTCATTGTCTGGACGCTGACATCCTTCATGTCCATGCCGTTGACTGACAAAATCTGGCGAAACAGACGCTCGACGCCGGTACCCGCCGGGCCAACATTGACAAGCTTGCCTTTGAACTGATTGAAATGCGTGATCTCTTTATTGGAGCGATAAAACACCCAGACCGGCTCACAAAACAAACTGCCAAGCGAAATCAGGTGTTTTTCCTCTGCTTCGCTGGCGTCAATCGAGCCGCTCTGGACGAATCCGAGTTCGATCGCCGATTCCGGGTCGGCGATTCTTTGCAGATTGTCCTGTGATCCCAGTGACTGCTGAAAACGCACCGTAATCTGATTTTTGCCCAGCTCTTCCGCATACCGTTTTGCCAGACGTTCATAGGCACTGTTTTCCTGCCCCGTCGACATGTCGATCACGCGTGGCGGCGCCGGGTCGACCAGCCAATAGCCAACGCTGCACACCACGATCACCATCAGCGTGACCGGCCCGAACGCAACCACCAGATCGCGTAAGGAAAACAGCGAGAACTTTATCTTGGGCATCAGGCCGGCTCGTACTCTGCTCGGAACTGATCCAGACCGGCACACATTTTGGTAAACGCCGCCTCGACTTGCTGTGGATCGCCTTTCACACCGAGCTCGATATGTCTGCGCTGTGTTTCAGAACCGACGCTGGGCAGGCTGAAGACTTTGATTAATGGGTACTCTGCTTCCAGGGCTTCCATCATCGGCGTCAACGTCGATTCCATCGCTTCATACACGAGCACTGCTTTTTCAGTACGTGGTTGCAGATGAAACAGATGCGCATAATGCGTCTCCAGCACCCACTCCATCATAGGCCAGGCCATCACAGGAAAACCCGGCACGAAATAATGGCGCTGTATCGCAAATCCGGGAATTTTGTTGAAAGGGTTAGGAATCAAGGCCGCACCTTGCGGGAATTCTCCCATTTTGAGCCTGTGCAGATTTTCCGGCGTATCCAGATCAATGGTCTTGCCCGCATCTGCTGCGGTATCAAGAATTCTCTGCTGTATCAGGATTTTTGCTTCCGGGTGAAGCGCCAGAGGCACCCCAAGTGCGGCAGCGGCGCATTGACGGGTATGATCGTCCGGCGTCGCGCCAATGCCACCGGTCGAAAACACGATGTCGTCGCTGGCAAAACTGCGTTGCAATGTCGCAGTGATGCGCTCGCGGTTATCGCCGACATATTCCGCCCAGTCCAGTTGCAAACCACGCGCATTTAACAGCTCTATCATTTTCGGCAAATGCTTGTCAGCCCGTTTGCCAGAAAGAATTTCGTCGCCAATAATGATCAAACCTATCGCCACAACAAGCTCCTTAAAAAATATATCTCGACATTAAACCGGTTCAGCCGATTTTCTTTGCTCTTGCAAAGCTTCCAGACAGTAATGCTGAAACCATAATCCGGTAAACACAAATACCACCACATACACCCAGATCGCCACACCTGCCAGCAGCGGCAAAAATAAAACGGATAATACGCCTCCCAGCCATAACAAGCCCGGTGCGGCACCAAACAATCCGGCGATCGTGCCAATCAATAACAAGGACCAGCGATGCTGACGCACCAGCTCTGCCCTTTCGTCGGCATCGGCATGCAGGGCCAGCGCGTCGTAGACGATGACGCGATAGGTCAGCCACCCCCACAACAAAGGCTGCAGCACCAATCCAAGCGGCGGCAACAAAGTCAGTGGCAAGCTCAACAACCAGAACAAAGCAAAGATGAAAAACGACGACAGCGAATAACCCATACTGCCAAAAAACGAACCGCCTTCGCGCTGCTCCAGTTCAGGATAATGGCGAGCGCCGACATGACGACTGATGGACGGCATGGCAAAGACGCCTATGCATAATAGCGCGGTAAAAATCATCAGCGGCAACAGCAGCCACATGGCGATCAAAGGCACAACCACCGTTTTCAGTGCCAGCAAGCCAAACATTGCCAGTACATCACTGGCCGTATGAAATCCGTCATGCTGAGCAAACCAGGACTGCACGAAATCCATCATCGCTTGCAGCCCCCACCACATGGCCGCGCCCCACAAGGCCAGCGCGACCAGGAAAGGCCATATCGTCAATAACAACATACGGTAATGCAGTTGCGCTGCGACTGCGCGCCCCCAGGCACGCATGACTCCGGTGATATTCATTGCTCTGTATCTCTCTTCGTTCCAAACAAACGTTGTAGTCCCAACCATTGCTGCATCCAGAATCCGCGACCGTAATCGACAGCGTTCCCATCAGGATACGGCAACTGTTCGCGCACCCCTGTCATGGCATATTCCTGGCTAAACAAGGCAGTACCAAACAATACATCCCAGAGCGGAAACAAGACTGCAAAATTATGCCCGCCTAATGTGCCTTTCCCATGTTTTTCATGCCCTATGCCGATGGCATGGTGGGTACGATGATAACGCGGCGAGACCAGCAAATATTCTCCGAAGCGGCCAAAGTGCAGACGCAGGTTTGCATGCTGAAGACTTTGCAGCATTTGCGTTGCCATCACCAACATCACATATTGTCCCGGTTCGACGCCGATCAGTATTGCGATCACCCCCATGTAGACATCGTGTAAAAAATCGTCGAGCAGATGATTGCGATTATCCGACCACAGGTTCATATTGCGCTGACTGTGATGCAGACTGTGCAATGCCCACCACCAGTTCAATTGATGCTGGGCGCGGTGAAACCAGTATTCAAAAAAATCCAGCACGACCAGATACAACAAGAAAATCAGTAGCGGATGCAACAGCATGCCGGACCAGATATTTTCCAGATTAAAGGGATTCATCCCCTCCAGATGCAACCACGCGGTCAGCGCATCCAGTACGGGATCGAGCACAAAAAAAATCAGCACCGAAAATGCGCCGAGTCTGTGCAAAGCCGTATAAATGAAATCATTCCAGCGTGCGTATCTGTCCGTGAACACATGCACTGGCCGCCAGGATTCGAGTGGGCGCAAAATCAGAAACAACACGATCAATTGCAGTACGCCAAACATCAGCCATTCCACACCTTCAAACGACTCTTCGACGAATTCGCCCAAGCCGAGATAAAACATCAGCGGCTGGACAAGCGATTCAAAAATCCAGGCCTGAACACTGGTGAATAAATCGGAAAAATTGTTCATTTTGGTTGACGATAATCCGGGTGATCGCGCAGCGTGGCAAAACAGTAGCCCTTTTTCTCCAACCCCTGAATCAGGGCTTCCAGATTGTCCGGCATCCATGCTGGTTGGCGCGACCATATTCCCAGATGAGCCATAAAAATATCGCCATCGCGCAAATGATCCAGCGCATGTTTCAACAATGCCGCATTGCTGATACGCGCCGTCGGCAATTCATCACCGGAAAATCCGGCCGGCGACCAGCCGACATGATGATAACCACAAGCGCTTCCTGCGCGCAGCAGACCTGGTGTCAGCTTGCCGCCCGGCGCGCGCCATAGCGGGTCAAGCTTGCGTCCGGTCATTTGCTCAAATCGTTGATCGACGCGCCGCAATTCTTCGCAGTATTGCTGCGCAGTCCATGTCTGCTTTTGCCCTGCGTGCGCGCCGAATTGCGGCTTGACCTGTATCCTGCCATCCGGCAGATCTCGTTGCACATACACATGATCGAAAGTATGCGTGCCGAAAGCATGGCCTTCGTCGGCCAGTTTTTTCCAGAACGGTGCCCAGGCAGGATCGAGCGAATAATCGCCGTTGATCGTTTTTTCATTGGCGAGAAAAAACGTCGCCTTGATATGATGACGGCGCAGCGTGGTGCTGATGAATTCGGCCTGCGACTGGCTGCCGGTATCAAAAGTCAAATAAATCCGCCCTGTGCAGGCGGTGTCACTACTATGCAGCGCGTCGGTCGCCAGTGTTTGCGCTGAAGGCAAACAGGTCGCGCCGATCAGGCAAGTTAGCGTCAGTTGTTTCAGGTATTGGCGCACCACAAACCACCTTTTGAAGTTCAACTATTGCGCGCACGATTGGCGAAAAAGACGCCATGTGGCGAGCGTCCGACCGGTATCAGCCTGATGACTTTTCTGGAGGCGATATCGATAACGGCGACCTTTTTTATCCAGCGTAACGTGGCCCACATTGTTTTACCGTCGTCACTGACTTCCATGCAATCGGGGCCGCCCGGCACCGGAATGCTGCCGACATTTTCCAGTGTCTGCTGATCGATAATGCTGATTTCATTCGACGTGCGGTTGGAAACGAAAACATGGCGGCCATCGCCCAGCGCGCGAAAATTATGTGTGCCGACGCCAGCCTGGATTTTCTTGACTGTTTTCAGGGTACGCCAGTCGATGACTTCAACATAATTGCTGCCCATGATGCCGACCAGCAGGTATTTATTGTCCGGCGTCATCATGATGCCCGCTGGTAATTTGCCGACCGGGATCGTCCATTTGATTTTTTGCGTTGCGAGATCAATCGCTGACACCTGATTGCTGCCTTGCTGCGTGATAAACACGGTCGTGCTGTTGGCATCGAACGCCATATGACTCGGCAAGCGCGCCAATGGTACGCGCTGCACCAGTTGCATTGCCTGACCGTCATAACGATAAAAATCAACGCGATCGAGTCGCAGAGAATTGGAGACAAACCATTTTTGATCCGGTGAAAAACCGATCTGATATGGGTCGGCAATATTTTTCATCCGTCTTTGAATCTGCCCGCTTTTAGGGTCGAGAAACACCAGTTCGTTACCGGTCGCGTTGGCGACGATCAGGGATTTGTTATCCGGCGTCGCCATCAGATGATGCGGTTCTTTGCCAATGGGAAAAGTATTGATTTCCTTATAGGTCACCTGGTCAAGCAAACTGACTGTCGCATCGCGCGAATTCAATACCACCACCACATTCGATTGCTCATTGTTTGCCGATGCAGCACCAGCAAAAGAGAACAGCAAAGACGCCAACAGAGAAACCGCTACAAAACCACTACGCATGAAAAATAACCGCTGAAAATGAATCGAAGCTGCATTTTACCGCGTCGCAACAAGCTTCATGAGCGACAACTTAAGCATTTTTCAATTTTTCTCTTTGCGCTGGTCAAAACCCGGCTGCGCCGGTAATCCGTCAGCCTCTGTGCCGTACTTTCTGGTACCGGCGGCTGATTTTGTCCGCCTTTTGCTCTACAATTGCGCCAGTTTTTTGATAAGGACGAACACAATTATGACTACCACTACTACAGTAAGCGGCCTGCAATACGAAGATAAAATTGTCGGCGAAGGCGCAGAAGCGCAGGCAGGCAACCACGTTGTCGTGCATTACACAGGCTGGCTGCAAAATCCGGATGGCAGCGCTGGCAAAAAATTTGACTCCAGCAAAGACCGCAATGATCCATTTTCTTTCCCACTCGGCGCAGGTCATGTGATCAAGGGCTGGGATGAAGGCGTACAAGGCATGAAAATCGGCGGCACCCGTATCCTGACGATTCCGTCCAGCCTCGGTTACGGCCCACGCGGCGCCGGCGGCGTGATCCCACCGAACGCGACCCTGATTTTTGAAGTCGAACTGCTGGGCGTATAAGCCAAAAGTAGAATTATGGGGGAGTATATGTCTCAATACGCTGAATGCGCGCAGAAATAAAGCGACTCGTCGCTAAAAATCAGCGTACTCCCACCCAGTATATAAAAAAGCCCCGATTGATTCGGGGCTTTTTCATTGTGCAACGACTCCGGCAGCCGCTTATTCCTTGATGAAATGCTGGCGATAGTATTTCAGTTCTTCGATCGATTCGACGATATCGGCCAGTGCCGTGTGTTTCTGATGTTTTTTGAAACCGCTGGACAATTCCGGCTTCCAGCGACGGCACAATTCTTTCAGTGTGGAAACATCGAGATTACGATAATGGAAAAAGGCTTCCAGCTTGGGCATGCCGCGCACCATGAAGCGGCGATCCTGGCAAATCGTGTTGCCGCACATCGGCGATTTGCCGGCGGGAACGAAGTTCTTGAGGAAATCGATTAAGGCTTTTTCAGCGTCGGCTTCCGTGACCGTCGATGCCTTGACGCGATCAATCAATCCTGAACGGCCATGCGTGCCTTTGTTCCAGTTATCCATTTTGTCCAGTGTTTCATCGGATTGATGAATTGCGAATACCGGCCCTTCAGCCAGGACATTCAGTTGCGAGTCAGTCACCACCACGGCCACTTCGATAATACGGTCCGTATCCGGATCGAGACCGGTCATTTCCATATCCACCCATACCAGGTTCAGTTCGTTAGGGCGTGCCGGAATCGCGGCATTTGCTTGCATGTCGGTCGCTTGTGACATAATTCTTCCTTAGCTTTTTCGAATGTCACATTTTCCCATGATTTCAACGACCTTTTCGGTTTTATTCGTTTCCTTTCTGCTACTGACGCTGGTGATACGCTTCTGGCTGGGTTCGCGGCATATCCGCCATATCCTGTTGCACCGTGCGGCTGTACCCGCCGAATTCGCTGAAAAAATCCCGCTGGCAGCGCATCAGAAAGCCGCCGATTACACCATCGCCAAAACCAAGCTGGATCTGATTTTGCTGCTGTTTAATTCTGCCGTGCTGATCGGTTTCACCCTGTTTGGCGGCTTGCAATGGTTATCGGTCACGGTATTGAAGCTGACCGGCCCCGGCATGACATATCAGATCGCTTTGCTGGCCGCTTTTGGCATCATCAGCAGCGTTCTGGAATTGCCGTTTTCTTATTACTCCCAGTTTGTGCTGGAAGAAAAGTTCGGCTTTAACAAAATGACGCTGGCGCTGTTTTTCGGTGACATGCTGAAAAGTACCTTGCTGGGCGTCGTCATCGGCTTGCCGCTGATCTGGGTTGTACTGAGTCTGATGGAAAAATCCGGTTCATTGTGGTGGTTGTACGCCTGGATGGTCTGGAGCGGATTCCAGTTATTGATGATGCTGATTTACCCTAGCGTGATTGCCCCCTTGTTCAATAAATTCACTCCGCTCGAAGACGACAGCCTGCGTAGCCGCATCGAAGGTCTGATGCAGCGCGTCGGCTTTGCTTCCAAAGGTCTGTTTGTGATGGATGGCTCGAAACGCAGTGCGCACGGCAACGCGTATTTTTCCGGATTCGGCGCTTCCAAACGCATCGTGTTTTTCGACACGCTGCTGGCGCGTCTGGCGCCGCAAGAAATCGAAGCCGTGCTGGCACATGAACTCGGCCATTTCAAACTCAAGCACATTGTCAAACGCATGGTCGTTATTTTCGGCGTCTCGCTGGCTTTCCTTGCCTTGCTGGGTTTTCTGAAAGAACAAGTGTGGTTTTACACGGGACTGGGCGTCAACCCCATGCTGCTCGCGTCTAACGATGCGATGGCGCTGATCCTGTTCATGCTGAGCCTGCCGGTATTTACCTTCGTATTTTCGCCGCTGACCTCAATCAGCTCACGCAAACATGAGTTCGAAGCCGATGCCTTCGCCGCCAAACACACCAAGGCTGATGACCTCGTTGCAGCGCTGGTCAAACTGTATGAAGACAATGCGTCGACACTGACGCCAGACCCACTGCATTCGGCGTTTTATGATTCCCACCCGCCTGCCTCGGTACGCATCAATAAACTGCTCGCTTCTCAATAATAAGGATCAACCCGTGATGAAAACCACCGACTTGCTGGCAAAAAAATCGCACCACACCGAAACCGGACTGGACGCTGCCAGCCTGCCCATGTATCTGGCCGCCACACCAGGCTGGACGCTCGACGGTGCGCGCATCGTCAAGACGTATCAGTTCAAGGACTATTACGAAACGCTGGCTTTCATCAACGCCATCGCCTATGTCATCCACGCCGAAAATCATCACCCGGAACTGACCGTGACCTACAATCGCTGCGTGATTAAGTTCGATACACATACCGTAAATAATGGCAAAGGCGGCATTTCGGAAAACGACTTTATCTGCGCCGCAAAAATCGATGCAGTGTTTGAGCAAAGTTTTTCCTGATGAAGCATCTTTCAGGTCTGGTCATCGCTGCACATGGCCGGCATTATCTGGTCCAGGCCGAGATTGACGGCGTAGCGCAAAAATTACACTGCGTCACGCGGGGTAAAAAGAGTGATGTGTCGGTAGGCGATATCGTCGAGTTTGCGCTGACCTCCAAGAATCAGGGCGTGATTGAAGCCATCACGCCACGTAAAACCTTGCTGTATCGGTCCGACCAGTACAAGTCCAAAATGCTGGCCGCCAATCTGACGCAATTGCTGATCGTGGTCGCCACGGAGCCAGGATTCACCGACGATCTGGTATCACGCGCATTAGTCGCTGCCGAATCGTCCGGCATCAAACCGCATCTGATCTTGAATAAAGTGGACGTCGCCGAGGCGTTGCCAAAAGCGCGTGAGCGCGTTGGTCTGTATGTGGGTCTTGGCTACCCGGTGCATGAAGTATCTGCCAAAGGTGACCCGGAAGGTACGCGCCAAATCCTGCATGATTTATTGCACGGACAAAGCACGATACTGATCGGACAATCCGGCATGGGCAAGTCCTCGCTGATCAATCTGCTGATCCCCGATGCCGACATCGCTACGCGCGAAATCTCGGCTGCTTTGGATACTGGCAAGCATACGACGACCTTCACGCGCCTGTATCACATGGATGCCGATTCGTATGTGATCGATTCACCAGGATTTCAGGAATTCGGCCTGCATCATCTCAGCGAAGGAATGCTGGAACGTGCCTTCCCCGAGTTTTTACCCTATCTCGGTCACTGCAAATTTTACAATTGCCATCACCATGCCGAACCGGGTTGCGCCATTCTCGATGCCTTGCAAAACGGGCAAATTTCAGCCATGCGGCATACGCTGTTCGAGCAGCTCGTACATGAATCTGCGCAAACCGTCGGCTACTGAGCATGCCGCAGCTTTACGCATAGTGTGAAAAAAGAGCGACCTGTTTTCCAGATCGCTCTTTTGCTGCGCATTGCAGCGCTACGCTGGCGCGCATCCCGCGCTATTTGGCTTTCGCCAGATAGGTCAGCCATAAATGCTCGGACGGGGTCAGTGTTTTTTGCAGCATGCGTTCGGGCACTTCCCACAATAAAACTTTAGGTGGCTCTTGCTGATACGTTTTGCCGCTCAGGTAAGTCATCGCGGCGCCTTCAAAATCCCCACCGTCTTTGGCCATATTCGCGACTGGCGCCCCCAGATAATGACTCAGGAAAGGCACAAAATTCGATGCCCGCGTAAATGATGTGCCGACCAGCACCACGCTGGGCAAACCCGCATCGCCGAACAAATCGTCGCTGGCGACCGTCACTGGTGCGACCACGCTGAGTTGCGTCTTTTCTACGCTTGGACGCAACCATGCAGGCAAGCCTTCCAGATTGGCGACGCGCATTAAATCGCCGGAACGATCCACTACGCGCGACTGAATTGCACTCGCTTGCGGTGCAGCGGCAGGTTTGTCAACCAGTTGCAATTCCTGCAAACGCTGCGCTATCGCCTGCGCAGCGGCGTTGGCACCATGTTCGTTCCAGTGTGAATCCGAACGGTAATAACGCTCGCCTTCCAGTTGTTGGAGCGGCGCACGCAGATCAATGACTTCGATCTGTTTTGCGCGCAAAGGCGCGATCCAGTCATCGATACGACGATCAAATTTCGCAGGACGGTGCAAGCCGCACAGGTGTGATTTTTCAATCCGGGATTTATCCGGCACGACGGCCATGACCAGTTTAATACCGCGTTTTTTTAATAACTCAGCCACCTGAACAACGATGTGATCACGCGCGCTGGCATTGTTTTCCGCATCGTCATATGGCGTCAGTTCATCAGCCAGAAAAAACCAGTCCGGGCAACCGGTGCGCACTGAAACGCCGGTATCTCCGGCAATCGCCCAGGTGATGCCGCGCTCGATTTTGGCAAATGGCTTACTGAGTAAAAAATGCGTGTTGAGCTGATTCGTAAACTGGCGCGTGGATTCGCCATTGAGCAAGCGATGGATATTGTCCATACCCGACCATTTTTTCTCAGGTACATCGCGCAAGGACATCAGCGTCACAACAAAACCGGTGACCAGGATAACGGCAAATGACAACGCAGGAATAAACCGCATCCAGCCCGCTTTTTTCTGATCGAAAGAAAAAGATTCGTCCACGTTGCTATCCTAGAACTGGAAGTACAGGAAAGGAATGGCTTTTTGTCCGGCCAGTACAATCACTGCCAGGACAAAAGTGATGACTGGCCAGACCATGCTCCAGCCCACCACGCCAAATCCTCCGCGCTTTGCCACGCTGGTTGCCGGATACAGCACGCACAACAGCCCGATAAGAAAAGTCAGCACGATGCTGGGACGCAAAGCCAGCGCAACGGCGTCCCCCATCGCAAAATCGTGCAAGCCAAATTGTCCGGCCCATAAATCCATTGCACTATCAAAGCTATGCGCGCGGAACACGGTCCAGGCCAGCATCACAGCCAGCATAGTCAGCGTGCGCGAAGCATAATCCGGCAAGGAATAACCGCGTTGAGTAAAGGCACGATCGCAACATAACGCGCTGCCGTGGATGATGCCCCAGATCAGGTAATTCCAGTTTTCGCCACCATGCCACAAACCACCGATTGCCATGGTCAGCATCAGATTCAGGTAAGTGCGCCCCTGCCCCTGACGATTACCGCCGAGGCTGATATACAGATAATCGCGCAACCATGAAGACAGGGTCATATGCCAGCGCCGCCAGAAATCCTGGATGGAGGTCGCCAGATACGGGTGATTGAAGTTTTCAGCAAAATGAAATCCCAGCATCAAGCCCAGGCCGATCGCCATAGCGCTGTACCCGGCAAAATCGAAATACAGTTGAAACGTATACGCAATGCAACCAACCCAGGCATCGACAAAGCTAGGATGCTTCAACCCGAATGCCATCGCCACGACGGGCGACAAGGTGTCAGCGATCAACACTTTCATGGAAAAGCCGATCATGAAGCGCCGCGCGCCGACAGTAAATTTGTCAGACGAAAAAACCCGCTCGCGCAATTCCTTATCGATGATTTTGTAGCGAACGATAGGACCAGCAATCAGATGCGGAAACATCGCCATGTAAGCGCTGAAGGAAATAAAGCTATATTGTGCCGGTACCGTTTTGCGACGCACATCGACAATGTACGAAATCGCGTGCAGTACAGTAAACGAGAGGCCGATCGGCAACATCAGATTCACCCACGGTATCGCCGCCATATCGTGCCCGGTCAGAATCGTGTTGATCGAATACACCAGCATATTCGTGTATTTATACCAGACCAGCGATGCCAGGTTCAGCACGATGGTGATCGCCATCAGACGGGTTTTCAGCCGCTCGCTGCTGGCTTTATCGATCAGTATCGCCGCCGCCCAGGCCAATATGGTCAGGGTAATAATGAGCAGCAGAAACTTGGGTGTCCACCATGCATAGAATAACCAGCTTCCGACCAGCAAAGTATGGTTGCGAAACCTTTGCGGCGTGATCAGGTATAAAGCAAAAAACAGCGGAAGAAAAAGCGTCAGGAACTCAAGGGAAGCAAATACCATAGCGACAGTCCTGACTCAGATCAGGACGTGCTGTCGCGGACAAAGAACGCCTGACGTCCGCCTTTGCCATTCATCAATATCACGCTGTAGCGTTCGCCTGCCTGCAATTGCGACATGTCGACCGGCTTGCCAGCTGCCGTTCCGCTGCAATTGGTTTGTACGGTTAACTTAACGGGATTGACCAGACGCCGCTGTACCGTCGTTGGTTTCACGGCTTCCAGAATGCTGGCGTTCTTGCTGCCACCGGTCAGGCTGGCCGATTCACATGAAGCATCAGCGTTCAGCAATGCGACCGAAGAGCGCATGGCATTGAAATCTGTTGGCGATTCACGCAGCAACATGCTGTCAAGGCTCTTGCCTTTATTCATGATGGCAATCGTGATGAATTCACCCGGTTTGGCAACGACTTCCACTGTGGTGCTGGCCGAACCAACATGCACCGATGCCGTCAGTTTATTGCCTGCCTTGACCGGATAGAAACGCGACACCCGCGTTTCATTTTGCGCACCCAATGCGATTTTCGCTGCGCCGTTCACGACGCTGGCCTTATTGTCACTCGCATTCAGGAAACGAACGAACGAAGAATCCTGACTCGGACCTGTTTCATACAGAGGATTGTCGGCTTGCGCCGCAAACGAACACAGGAAGGCAAGGCCAGTGACAATAAGTTTTTTCATAATAGATGCGCGTCAGTTTATTTTTTGATAGTCGGCAAAACTGCAGGCGAAACGATCGCGTTCGCGATTGCAGCACCCCATGCACGGTAACCGGCATTATTAAAATGCTGACCGTCAATCGTGCCCCACTCACCTTTCTTGGACATTTTCAAAGAATCAATGTAAGTGCAAGGAGCGGAAATTTCGGACAGATATTTGGACATTTCTTCGGCACGTGCAAAAGTCTTGCCAAATTTGCCGCCCTCACTACCCCAGGCCGGGCCAACCCAGACGCAACTCGCACCACTGGCCTTGATACCCTTGGTCAGCGTCGATACCTGCTGCCAGATCCAGGTCTTGGACATGGACGGCTGATTGTAGGCCGCCATCGTGTCGCCATTCACGACCACGATCAGGTTAGGTTTGTAGGTTTTCACCAGTTTTGGCAACGGTGTTGTGACCGCTGCTTTGCCCGTCAATACTTTAACGTGGCCGGTTTTTTCACGGATTGCACCACCGCAAGGCGACGGTGTTTTTAACATCCATTCTCCGGCAGCGACGCCACAGGCGCCAAAGGAATAGACTTCAGCACCTTGCGCGGTCAAATCATCGTGCAGGCTGGTAATCAGATAACCAGGGGTGGATAGATGGCTATCGCCGATAATCAGGACGGTCAGTCCGGCTAAGAGTGCGCTCATGATATGTCTTTAATAAAATGAATCCAGCATTAATTGAATACCTCCTCACCCGAGACCATGAATCGCAATAAAACCCTGCAAACTGATCTGTAATTTGAATGAGAGCCTGTTTTACAAACTACAAAATGTAGCCATACAAACATTATAAATATATTGTTACAAAATATTACTGACAGAGAGACAAGTTTATACAAATGGATTGCTTTTTTTTAAGAGTTAAACAAAGTTCACAAATTAGGCAATTTGCTCACTGAGTTTCCTCAAAGAACTACTGCACATTAAAACAAAGTAAAAGCGTTTTCAAAATTACACTTTCCTGAATTTAATATGGGAAAGCCGATTTAATCCCTTATAATGAAGCAGTTATAACAAGCGGCGGCAGGCCAAACTTGCTGCCGGTTTTATTTATGGCTATCAAACACTTCCTGCAGTTTTCCGATTTCACGCTGGCCGAATTCAATTACGTGATGCAGCGTGCACACATCATCAAACAAAGGTTCAAGGCTTACCAGACCTATCATCCTTTGCTGGATCGCACTTTGGTGATGGTGTTCGAGAAAAATTCCACCCGCACCCGACTCTCGTTCGAAGCAGGCATGCATCAGCTCGGTGGCGCAGCAATTTATCTGAATACGCGCGACAGCCAGTTGGGACGCGGCGAACCTGTCGAAGACGCTGGTCAGGTCATGTCACGCATGTGCGACATCATCATGATCCGTACGTTCGAGCAAGAAATGATTGAGCGCTTCGCAGCCAATTCTCGTGTGCCTGTCATTAATGGACTGACCAATCAACATCATCCATGTCAGGTGCTGGCCGACGTTTTCACTTATATAGAACACCGTGGTTCCATCACGGGCAAAAAAGTAGCGTGGATAGGTGACGCCAACAATATGTTGTACTCCTGGTTGCAAGCGGCACAGGTATTCGGTTTTCATTTAAACGTGTCAACGCCCAAGGGATACGACATGGATATGAGCCTGGTTTCCGCAGACAACACGTTTTACACCTTGTTCGATAATCCATCAGACGCCTGTGCCGGTGCAGATCTGGTCAATACCGACGTGTGGACCAGTATGGGTTACGAAGACGAAAATCAGGCACGCCTGAAGGCCTTCGATGGCTGGATCGTTGACGAAGCTAAAATGGCGCGCGCCAACCCCGACGCCTTATTCATGCATTGTCTGCCAGCGCACCGTGGCGAAGAAGTCTCGGCTGGCGTCATCGACGGACCGCAATCGGTGGTCTGGGACGAAGCAGAAAATCGCCTGCATGTACAAAAAGCCTTACTCGAATACCTCGTCATCGGAGAGCTTAAATGATCGATCACAGCGGCATCACCGCCAGCGATTACACGAAAAGCAAAGCGTTCTACACACAGGCACTGGGCGCGATCGGTTATCAGCTTTTGATGGAATTCCCGGCCGAGGTGACAGGCGGTACCGATGTCGCCGGATTTGGTGAAGCACCGAAGCCGGATTTCTGGCTGGCGCGTGCCACTGCTGACAAACCTGCACATCAGCAATCTATCCACTTCGCTTTTCGTGTCAACAGCCGTGCGCAAGTCGATGCCTTTTATCGGTCGGCGATTGCTGCTGGCGGGCGTGACAATGGTGCACCTGGTCTGCGGCCACATTATCATCCCGATTACTATGGCGCCTTCGTACTCGATCCAGACGGGCACAATATCGAAGCGGTATGCCATCACCCCGAATAATTTTACATAGTCCCACTGCAATCTCAGAAAGTACATCATGAGCGATATCAAAAAAGTCGTCCTCGCCTATTCTGGCGGCCTGGATACCTCGGTCATCCTGAAATGGCTGCAAGATAATTACCAATGCGAGATCGTTACCTTCACCGCCGATCTCGGACAGGGCGAAGAGCTGGAACCGGCGCGCGCGAAAGCAATCAAGTTCGGCATCAAACCAGAGAATATTTATATCGACGACGTGCGTGAAGAATTCGTCCGCGACTTCGTCTTCCCTATGTTCCGTGCAAATACAATTTACGAAGGTGAATATCTGCTCGGCACATCGATTGCACGTCCGCTGATCGCCAAACGTCTGATCGAGATCGCCAAGGAAACCGGCGCCGACGCGATTTCGCACGGTGCGACAGGCAAAGGTAACGATCAGGTCCGTTTCGAACTCGGCGCCTATGCATTAATGCCGGGCGTCAAGATCATCGCTCCGTGGCGCGAATGGGATTTGCTGTCGCGTGAAAAACTGATGAAATATGCCGAAGATGCAGGCATAGAAATCGATCAGAAACACAAAAATGGGGGCGCGCCGTATTCGATGGATGCGAATCTGCTGCACATCAGCTTTGAAGGTCGCCACCTTGAGAACCCAAGCGCAGAGGCCGAAGAAACAATGTGGCGCTGGACTGTTAGTCCAGAAGCTGCGCCAGACGCACCAGAATACCTGGACGTCGAATTCGAGCGCGGTGATATCGTTGCGCTGAATGGCGTACGTATGTCGCCAGCAACCGTATTGACCGAACTGAACCGTCTCGGCGGCAAGCATGGCATTGGGCGCCTTGATCTGGTGGAAAACCGCTACGTCGGCATGAAATCCCGTGGCTGCTACGAAACACCGGGCGGCACCATCATGCTGCGCGCGCACCGCGCGATCGAATCCATTACGCTTGATCGTGAAGTCGCGCATCTGAAAGACGATCTGATGCCTCGTTACGCATCCATGATTTACAACGGCTACTGGTGGGCACCGGAGCGTATCGCTCTGCAAACCCTGATCGACCACACGCAACAGACGGTCAATGGCTGGGTAAGACTGAAACTGTACAAAGGCAATGTCATTACCGTTTCCCGTGACTCCAAAACGGATTCGCTGTTCGACATGAATATTGCAACGTTTGACGAAGATGGCGGCGCCTACAATCAGGCAGACGCTGGTGGCTTCATCAAGCTGAATGCCTTGCGTATGCGTATCGCGGCAAATGCCCGGGCGAAGCGCGGTCAGTAAATCGTCACAAGCACAATATTTTTTAAAAAATTTCGACCCACCCAATTTGCGGGCCGTTTTTTTGGAGTCTTAATGTCTACCCAATTTGATCAGGTCAGCGTCATTAAACAAGCGAACATTTACTTTGATGGTAAATGCGTGTCGCACACAGTCTTATTCGCCGATGGCAGCAAAAAGACTATTGGCGTTATTTTTCCTTCCAGTCTCGTGTTCAATACCGGTGCCGCTGAAGTGATGGAGCTGAATGCTGGCAAATGCCGCATCCGCATCAAAGGCGACAGCGAATGGGCCAGCTTTGAGGGCGGCCAGAAATTTGAAGTTCCGGCGAACTCCAGCTTTGAAATCGAAACGCTGGAAACGCTGGATTATGTTTGCCATTTTGTAGTGTAAGCAGGCACAAATTCAGCAAGGCTGCTGCATAAAAAAAGGATGCACATGCATCCTTTTTTTACGTCAGACCTTTGCCAGTTTCCGAAAATCTCTGGGTCTGAACCCCATTATTCCCAAGGCTAAAAAATACGCCGCTGCCGACGCAGCGATTAACACGCCGAGCGCAGCAGCGCGCAGCACCGGGGTATGCCGCATGCCCAACCAATTGAATTGATCGGACACCCATAAAGCGACGCCTGCCATCAACAGCAAAGCAGCCAGCAACTTCAACAAAAACATAGGCCAGCCTTTTTGGGGTTGAAAAATTCCGCGCCTGCGCAAACCTGTGTACAGCAGCAAAGCGTTCACACAAGCGCCAAGCCCAACTGATAATGCCAGCCCGGCATGGGCAAACAAAGGAACGAAAATCAGATTCAGGCCCTGTGTCGCAATCATCACGGTCACCGCGATTTTGACCGGAGTACGGATATCCTGGCGCGCATAAAATCCCGGTGCCAGAATCTTGACGACGATCAGACCAATCAAGCCCAGCCCATACGCAATCAGCGCATTGGAAGTCATGTGTACGGCATGCGCATCGAATTTCCCGTGATGGAACAAGGTCGACGTCAATGCTTCCGGTATGGTCGCCAGCGCCACTGCTGCTGGCATTGCCAACAGAAAGGTTAAACGCAGTCCCCAGTCCAGCAAGGCGGAATATTCTTCCGTATCGCCATCGGCATTTGCCTTTGATAAACCGGGTAAAAGTATTGTTCCCAATGCGACACCAAGCAAAGCAGTAGGGAATTCCATCAGGCGATCGGCACTGGCCAACCAGCTGATACTGCCAGGTGCCATGCGTGTCGCCAGACTGGTATTAATCAGAATACTGATTTGCGAAGCCGATACAGCAAGTATTGCCGGCACCATATTGCGCACGATACGTCGAACGCCCGGGTCTGCCCAGGCAGTACCTGGACGCCAGCCTATGCGCGGCAGCATACCGATTTTCATCAGTGCCGGCACCTGTATCGCCATTTGCAATACCCCGCCGACAAACACAGCGATCGCCAGCGCATAAATGGGTTGCGCCAGAAAGCGCGAGAGCCACAGCGATCCAGCAATAGAGGTGAGGTTATAAATCACCGGGGTGAAAGCCGGAATCTTAAACTCGCGCCAGGTGTTGAGAATGCCGCCAGCAAATGCCACCATCGACATAAAACCGATGTACGGAAACATGATGCGCGTCATCAAAACGCTTGCATCAAACACGGCCGGACGATTCAGAAAACCGGACGCCGCAAAATACAAAATCAGCGGTGCG
>JAGWUK010000393.1 GCA_028868455.1 Burkholderiales bacterium
TTGTGCAGGCACAGAATTGCCTGTTCCAGCCATATCCAGGCAACGACCGCATGCCCGAACACCTCCAGATAAGCGGATGCATTTGCCAGCGTCTTGTTCAGATCGCCGCACGCGTGCAATTGCTTCGTGACGGTAGCAATACGCTCCAATACACGTGCCAGCGATTTGGTATAGGCGAGTAATTCGGGGTAGGTAGCAGCACGCGTCAGCGTTTTGTGCATCACCTGCCCGAGCGCTTCAAGCGCCATGCCTTGCTGCATGGTGACTTTACGGCCAAGCAAATCCAGTCCCTGAATGCCATGAGTGCCTTCATGAATAGGATTCAGGCGATTGTCGCGATAAAACTGTTCGACATTGTATTCACGCGTATAACCGTAGCCGCCGTGCACCTGGATCGCCAGATTATTCGCTTCCAGGCACCACTGCGATGGCCAGGATTTGGCAATCGGCGTCAAAATTTCCAGCATTTGCGTCGCATGAATGCGCGCTTCTGCCGTTTCTCCGGTGCGTTCTTCATCGACCAGACGTGCGCAATACAGATTCAGCGCCAATCCGCCTTCGACATAAGATTTTTGTGCCAGCAACATGCGTTTCACATCGGTGTGTTCGATGATAGGACGCTGCGGTTCAGCAGGATCTTTATTGAGCGGCGCGCGTCCTTGCGGGCGATTACGCGCATAGTCCAGCGCGTGCAGATAACCGGTATAACCCAGCATGACCGCGCCCAGACCAACGCCGATCCGCGCTTCATTCATCATATGAAACATGTTGGCCAGACCGCGATGCAAAGTGCCAACCAGATAACCAATCGCACCCGCCTTTCCTTGCGGTTTGAATTTGCCTTCGCCAAAATTCAACAGGCAATTGGTCGTGCCGCGATACCCCATTTTATGATTCAGGCCCGCCAACACCACATCATTGCGTTCGCCCAGACTGCCGTCCATATTCACCAGTTTTTTCGGGACAATGAACAGCGAAATACCTTTCACACCAGGGATCAGTTTGCCGTTTTCGTCCGGGACTTTCGCCAGCACCAGATGAACGATGTTTTCCGATAATTCATGTTCGCCGGCGGAAATCCACATCTTGTTGCCGGTGATACGATAGCTGCCGTCGTCTTGCGGCTCGGCGCGTGTAACAATGTCAGACAAACTGGAACCAGCTTGCGGTTCGGACAAGCACATCGTGCCAAAAAAGCGGCCTTCCAGCATAGGCTTGACGAAGGTTTCTATCTGCTCCGGCGTGCCGCACTTCATGAGCGTATTGGCATTGCCTATGGTCAGAAAAGGATACGAAGCCGTCCCGACGTTTGCCCCCTTGAAGTAAGCAAAACCGGCTTTTTCCACCACGCACGGCAATTGCATGCCACCGACTTCGAAGTCTTGTCCGGCGGCCAGCAAACCAGCCTGACAAAAAGCATCCAGTGCCGTCTTCACTTCAGGAATCATGTGCACGACTTCGCCATCGAAGTGTGGCTCATTCTGATCGTTTTTCTTGTTATGCGGAGCGAACAAATCCGTGGCAATTTGTTCACATGTATCGAGCGCCGCATTGAAGGTTTCGCGACTATGCTCGGCAAAGCGTGGTCGCTGGTTCAAAGACTCGACGTTCAGCCATTCATACAACAAAAAATCGAGATCACGACGCGGAAGTATTTTGGATTGCATGGGATTTTTTTCCAGGAAATGACAAAACATCCATTTTACTCACGGTCACATCAGCAACCGTGAGCACATGGAATGCATTTGATATCAGACAACCTCGAACAAACCGGCCGCCCCTTGACCACCACCGATACACATCGTCACCACCACATATTTGACGCCACGACGTTTGCCTTCGATCAGCGCATGGCCAGTCAGGCGCGCACCGGATACCCCGTACGGATGACCGACTGCAATCGCACCGCCATTCACATTCAGTCTGTCCATGGGAATACCGAGCTTGTCCGCGCAATACAGCACTTGCACAGCGAAGGCTTCGTTCAATTCCCACAGGCCGATGTCTTCGACTTTCAGACCCGCTTTTTTCAGCAATTTCGGAATCGCAAATACCGGGCCAATACCCATTTCATCCGGCTCGCAACCTGCAACGGCGAATCCACGGAAAATACCTAACGGTTGCAAGCCCTTGGCTTCGGCAACTTTGCTGTTCATGACAATGGCAACGGAAGCGCCGTCTGAAAACTGGCTCGCATTGCCAGCCGAAATCACGCCGCCCGGAATGGCAGTGCGGATTTTGGAGACGCCTTCCAGGGTCGTATCGGCGCGAATGCCTTCATCAGCGGAAATCGTGACTTCCTTGCTGATCAGCATGCCAGTCGCCTTGTCAGCAACACCCATGACTGTTGTCATCGGCACGATTTCAGCATTAAACAAACCGGCAGCTTGCGCCGATGCGGCACGCAACTGACTTTGCACGCCATATTCATCCATACGGTCGCGTGGAATGTTATAGCGTTTGGCGACCATTTCGGCTGTCTGCAACATTGGCCAGTACACTTCTGGTTTGTGTTCCTTGAGCCAAGGATCGACGATCATGTGTGTATTTGCTTCATTTTGCACGCAAGAAATCGACTCAACACCGCCCGCTGCGTAGATATCGCCTTCACCGGCAATAATTCTTTGCGCAGCCAAGGCAATTGTCTGCAACCCCGATGAACAAAAACGATTTACCGTCATGCCTGCAGTAGTTACCGGGCATCCGGCGCGCAAGGCTATCTGACGCGCAATATTGCTGCCGGTCGCGCCTTCCGGTGTTGCACAGCCCATGATGACATCTTCGACTTCAGCGGCGTCAATTTTGGCGCGCTCAATTGCGGCATTCAGAACATGACCACCCAGCGTGGCGCCATGCGTCATATTGAAAGCACCTTTCCAGGATTTTGCCAGGCCGGTACGTGCGGTGGATACGATAACTGCATCAGACATGTGGGTCTCCTTCTATTTAAAAATTGACGGTATTGCGAATAATTACAACAAATTACGATGACATCCTGATTTTTTTTAATTCTGCCCGTACGCAATTCCGTCAGCCAAAACGAGGGCGACTGCCAGTGCCGTGCGTACGCAAATGCTTCAGCGGATACGAGAATAGCACAATTTTAGTACGACCGTTCGCAAAATACCTTAAGTATTTTTAAGTGCATTTACTGCAATACTTTTGCGCCAAATAGCCAAAAAATATTTTTATAAATGTAAGTTTCTGTAAGTTTCTGTAAGTTTCTGTAAGTTTCGAGCAAGCATCCCGTAAGTTTCAACTATCACACTTTATTTGCGCAAAAAGTATGTCAATGAAATTCCATCTTTGCTGACATCTATTGCCCACACACTTTAAAACATAAACAGGAGACAAGCATGGCGACAGTACAAACAGCGTCAGGCGCGATGACAGCGGAAGAACGCAAAGTAATTTTTGCATCTTCTCTGGGCACCGTTTTTGAATGGTATGACTTTTATCTATACGGCTCTTTGGCTTCGATCATCGCCAAACAGTTCTTTGCTGGCGTAGATCCAACTACCGCATTCATTTTTGCATTACTGGCGTTTGCTGCCGGCTTTATCGTTCGTCCTTTCGGCGCACTGGTCTTTGGTCGTCTTGGCGACATGATTGGCCGTAAATATACTTTCCTCGTCACGATTCTGATTATGGGCGGCTCCACATTCTGCGTGGGTCTGTTGCCTGGTTATGCATCCATCGGAACTGCGGCACCGGTGATCCTGATCTCCCTGCGTATTTTGCAAGGTCTGGCGCTGGGTGGCGAATACGGTGGTGCGGCGACTTATGTCGCTGAGCATGCACCACACGACAAACGTGGCGCGTTCACTGCATGGATACAGACGACTGCAACTTTGGGTCTGTTCCTGTCCTTGCTGATCATTCTC
>JAGWUK010000394.1 GCA_028868455.1 Burkholderiales bacterium
CAATTACCCGGAAACGACCACTTGCGAATTTCGGTACAACATGCGGAGCGAGAAGAACTGATGTCGAGATCGGGCTTTATCCAGCGGCCGCGTAGTGCCACGTCTGTTTGATACGACGACAAATTCTCAAACCGCGAAACATAGATGTTCAATGCCGTTTTTTTTCGTCGTCCATCTCTTCTTTGCGCTTTTGCTTTAAGTCTCTTTCACGCGCATCAATAATCGCTTCATCGTAGTATTGCGCATCCGGCGAACGACGCGCGATGTCCAGCTGCTGTATTGCGGACTGCAAACTGCCTTGCAAGGCATACGCCTCCGCCAGCGCAATATGTTGCGCAGCCTGCTTGCCTTGCGCCGCATAGGCCTTAGCCAGCAAACTTTGTAATTTCGGATCCTGACGATACATGACCAGCTGGTCACGCAAGAACGTTTCCGCCTTAGCCTCTTTGTGCGCATTCAACAAAGCGTCAACGTATTGATACACAATGCCGCGTGACAAAGGCAGATCCTGCATTGCAGCTTCTGCTTCAGTTGCCGCTTTTTCAAATTGTTTGTTACCTGCCAGAATATCGATCAAAAGACTGGGAAGCATACTGCTCTGCTGCATCGAGGCTTTCAATCTTGCCGAGTGTGCAATCTGCTGCCGGGTCTGGTTCAGAAGCATTTGCGCCTTTTGGTAATTCATTTGCTTCATTGCCACAAATGCCAGACCATATTTGGCGGCAATCTGATTCTCTTCTTTTTCCGATTTGAGCTGGTTGTCAAAAAAAACGTTGGCGTCCATCAACCCCTGCGTCGTCGAATCCTGCAAAACGCGCACTCTTGCCTTGGCCAGAAAAAATGGCAATCCGTCCACATGTTGACGATAACGTTGATCACGCGCACGCGCCTCAATGTCGGCAATACGTTCGCTAGTCAAAGGATGGCTGAGCAAAAACGGCGGTACGTTATCCGCATAATTTCTGGTCGACGCCTGCAAACGTCCGAAAAAGGTGACCATGCCTTGCGGATCAAATCCTGCATCGTTCAGAATCTGAAAACCGACACGATCCGCTTCCCTTTCCGCGTCACGACTGAAATTCAATTGCTTTTGTATGGCGAGCCCCTGCCCACCAGTTGCCAACGCAACAGCTGCATCCGGGCTGGATCTTGCCGCCAGCACCGCCAAAGCCAGCGCCGCCAGGGGTATCAATGCATTGGTCTTTTGGTTGGACAGCATTCTGGCAATATGCCTCTGTTCAACGTGACCGATCTCATGTCCCATTACCGATGCCAGCTCCGATTCTGTTTGCGCTGCCAACAGCAAGCCGGAATGAAACCCGATGAAGCCGCCGGGGAACGCAAACGCATTCAGCACTGGGTCGCGCACGGCAAAAAATTCAAAATTGAAGGAAGTTTCACCACGCGCCTGTGGTCTGGTCTCCAGCATTTTATTGCCGAGTTGATTCAGATATTCAGAAACTGGTCCGTCATCAAGATAATCGGGATCCTGACGCACACTGTTCATGATTTGCTCACCCAGCTTGCGTTCTTTCAGCGGCGACAAGTCTTCACGCGAAGAGTCTCCCAGAGTTGGCAAATTTTGTGCATAGACAAAGTCTGGCGGCATCGCAACGGATACGATACTGCAAGTCACCAACACTGCTGCACGCAGTTTAGAAAGGCTGAAAGAGAGTAGTTTCGAGTTCACAATGCTATGATGGCTGACAGCGGAATACGTTCCGATATTCTATAAATGACACCTGAAAATTTACGCAAAATGTTGCGGTAAAGTGCAATGTAACGACGGTATAAATGAGCGCGGCCAACTGCAATAACATGCCTCGCGAACAATGCGTACGATCAATTTATTATTTCATGCTATGACAACTGATTCCACACCACAAAGTCTGACCCATTTTGACAGCACAGGTAAGGCACATATGGTCGATGTCGCAGAAAAACAAGACAGCCACCGTATTGCAGTTGCACGCGGCACAATCCGCATGAAAAGTACGACGCTGGAACTTATCGTACAAGGCAATGCCAAGAAAGGGGATGTGCTCGGTATCGCCCGCATTGCCGCAATTATGGCCGCAAAACGCACCAGCGATCTGATTCCGCTTTGTCATCCGCTCGCGATCACGCGAGTTGCTGTCAATTTTAGCATTGACGAGAAGACGCATTCCGTTCATTGCAACGCCCAGGTCGAAACAGTCGGAAAAACCGGGGTAGAAATGGAAGCCTTGACTGCGGTACAAGTCGGATTACTGACGATTTACGATATGTGCAAGGCGGTCGACAGGGGTATGGTGATGTCAGATATCCGAGTCATCGAAAAGCACGGCGGCAAATCAGGCGACTGGGTCAGTCTGATTGATTAAAGCTTATTTCACACTGAGGCATAACGATGCGTTGCAATGTTATGCCTGATGCAGTCAAGGAGCGTCGCGCTTAGGCATTTCCAGGAAAATTGCACGATAACGTTGATCCTGAGCCGCTCTGGCTTTCCAATAATCGAAATATTCAGGATACAAATCTGGATGCAAGCGTTGTAGAGTCAACATTTCACGGCTGGCTTTTTTGGGTTCGCCATTCAGCACATAAATCTCCGCCATGGTATTCAATATGTGCACGAATCCAAACCGGCGACTCCAGTGCTCAAAATAGGCGATATCCTGTGCAGACATTCCTTCACGCGGTTTAATCTGCATTAAGCGAAAATACTCGAAGAATTGAGGGAAAAACGTATACTGCGGCATTGCCATCATTTTCGGATCAAATTTCTCCCCCGCCAATTGCAAGCGCAAAGCCTTAAATCCGGCAACGACGCGCTGATAATCCCAGGTGACAGCAGCCATGCAAAAGACGGTTATGGCCAAAAATGAAACAACAATAGACGAATGCACCTGCACCCCTTTCGAAGGCCAGCGCATCTGGTCCAGCATGCCCATTAACACCGCGACAGGGATCAACACATAGGCGTACCAGAGTGGGAATTCAACCATGCTGTGAACAAATACGGCCAGCAAACACATCGTCGCAAAACGGATTTCCGCAGTCTGCTTCGGGCGGATACAGGTCTGATAAAACCACCACGTCAAATACCCGAAAAATACAATGGTGACCGGCCAGCCCAGTTCTGCAGCAAAGTTCAGAATCATGTTATGCGAATGCTCCGCATAAGTACTCGAACCAAAATCAGCCGCAATTCTGACCTGTTCAGGCCCAAACCCCGCCCAGCCTACACCGAACCATGGATGTTCCGCAGCCATGTGCCAGGCTTGCTTCCACAGGACGATGCGTTCGGATCGGCCGCCGACGTGATTTGCAATACTAGCGACAGGAATGCCGAGCATTTTGCCAAAATTAGGCAATAAAATTACAAAAATCACATACGCAACAATGATTCCTATAGCTACATTAACCAGCCTACGATTACCTCCCCAGAAAAATAAAAATAATGCATACATAGGAATTATCACCCAGCCAATCCTTGATTGTGTGAGCGCAGCTCTCCACAAAAGCATCGCAAATACCAAATAGACAACAAAAATATTGATTTTTTCTCGCTGATATAGATAAATAATCGAAGCGATAGCTAGAAAAAAGAGAAGTACAAGTTGATTTGGTTGCCCAACATTTGCAAACGGACGCAAATTTGACTGAAATTCCTTGCCAATGTACATCACGTATTGCGTAGCATTTATTCTAAATACTTGAATATGCTGCAACACTACAGAAATCAAAGCTACAGATATGAAAGTAAAAGCAATTGCGAGAGAAATATCCTTTTCTTTCCCTTGATTTACATATGCTGCTGCGATGTTAGAGGCTAAAAAAGCGGCGAAAATATACGCGAAAGGGAAAAAAACCATTAAACAATGGAAATATTTGATTTAA
>JAGWUK010000395.1 GCA_028868455.1 Burkholderiales bacterium
TGCTCCAGATCGCAATGTGTGGCGCTGATGATGCGTACATCGACTGGAATCGGGCGGACGCCGCCGACGCGCACGATTTCTCTTTCTTCCAGCACGCGCAATAAGCGGGTTTGCAGATTCAGCGGCATTTCGCCGATTTCGTCGAGAAACAGGGTGCCGCGATGTGCGGCTTCAAACAAACCTGCATGGCCGCCGCGCCGCGAACCGGTGAACGCGCCTTCTTCATAACCAAATAATTCTGACTCCAGCAAGGATTCGGCAATCGCCCCGCAATTGACAGCGACAAACGGTTGCCGTGCGCGCGGGCTTTCGCGGTGCATGGCTTGTGCGGCCAGTTCTTTGCCGGTGCCGGTTTCGCCTTGCAACAAGACGGTGGCAGGGGAGCGGGCAAACAGAGAAATCGATTTGCGCGTCGTTTGCATGGCCGCCGAATCACCGCGTAAATCATTGAGCGTGTGTTTGGCGCGCAGCGAATCGGCGGCCGGATGATGGCGTCCGCGCGCGGTTTCCAGGCGGGTTAAGCGGGCAATTTCCAGAGCGTCGTCAAATGCCTGGCGGATAGAGCCAGCCGAATACATGAAGATGCCTGTGAGCCCGGCTTCTTCCGCGAGATCGGTAATCAGGCCGGCGCCGACGATGGCCTTGATGCCGCCAGCCTTGAGTTCGCTGATCTGCGCACGCGCGTCTTCTTCGGTGACGTAGGTGCGTTGTTCCAGTTTGAAACCGAAGGTGTTTTTAAAGTCCGTCAGTTCCGGCACGGTTTCCTGATACGAAATCAGGCCGATCTCTGGCGACACTTTGCGCGCTTTTGCCAAGGCCTGCATGACATCGTAGCCACTTGCCCGGGCAATCACGACCGGCACGGGCAGGCGGTTTTTTAAATAGGCGCCGTTGGAGCCAGCGGCAATGACGGCGTCGCAGCGTTCTGTCAGCAGACGTTCGCGCAGATGCAAAACGGCATCTTCAAAGCCCATGTGAATCGGTTCGATATCAGCGCTGGCATCGTATTCGACCATGATGTCGCGAAACATATCAAACAGACGTGAAATGGACACTGTCCAGATCACAGGTTTATCGCCGCTGTCACGCGGGGCGGGGACGAAGTGTTTCATGATGTTCCAATCTGTACTGTTTCATGTTTCAAATTGAAACGTCATTATGAAACAAAACGAACGCTGGCGAAAGACGTTGCTTCTTCTTCGAATGATTTAAGTGCTTGATTTTTAAAAACTTAGGGATTTTTCATGTGCTGCCGGTTTAGGTTGGCACGTTGATTGCAATAAGCCTGCCAACGTCCTGTTCCTTCACAGGGCTGATGTTTGAGCGTTCCGGCGCTGCTGTGGCCTCTGGCGGTCGATGTGTACTGCCTTCTTTGCCACGGTGTGCCGGAACAATGTTGTGTCAGTCCGCATTCCATTGAAAGAAAACACATGAGCAATTACTCCGCAGGTGCCGCCTTCCGCAAAGCGATGCAGGAAGAATCCCCACTCCAGGTCGTTGGCGCCATTAACGCCAACCATGCTTTGCTGGCCAAACGCGCCGGTTTCAAGGCGATTTATCTGTCGGGCGGCGGCGTTGCTGCCGGCTCGCTGGGTTTGCCGGATCTGGGTATTTCGAATCTGGATGACGTATTGACTGACGTGCGCCGCATCACGGATGTGTGCGATCTGCCTTTGCTGGTGGACGTTGATACGGGCTTCGGTTCATCGGCGTTCAATGTGGCGCGTACGGTCAAGTCGATGATCAAGTTTGGCGCTGCCGCCATGCATATCGAAGATCAGGTCGGTGCCAAGCGTTGTGGTCATCGTCCGAATAAGGAAATTGTCACCAAACAAGAAATGGTCGATCGTATCAAGGCTGCTGTTGATGCGCGTACTGACGAAAATTTCGTCATCATGGCGCGCACCGATGCGCTGGCGGTCGAAGGTCTGGAAGCAGCCATTGAGCGCGCGCAAATGTGCGTGGAAGCCGGTGCTGACATGATTTTCCCGGAAGCGATTACCGAACTGGCGATGTACAAGCAATTTGCCAATGCCGTCAAAGTACCTATCCTCGCCAATATCACCGAATTCGGCGCCACACCGCTGTACACAGTGGAGGAGCTGAAATCGGCGGATGTCGGCCTGGTACTGTATCCGCTGTCCGCTTTCCGTGCGATGAACAAGGCAGCAGAAAATGTGTATACCGCGATCCGTCGCGACGGCACCCAGAAAAACGTGGTCGATACGATGCAAACGCGCATGGAATTGTACGAGCGCATCAACTACCACGATTTCGAGCAAAAGCTTGACGCCCTGTTTGCACAACAAAAATCGAAATAATGCGCATCAATGCATTCAATTCTCCGGCGCTGAGCAGCGTTGCATCACCGCGCGATACCAAGGTATTGCCGTGGTGGGCATCTTGCCCGGCATCCGGAAAAATGAATTTCCAGGCGTACCCTGAACCATTTTTAATATACTCCCCTTGTTTTTTATAAAAATTGCCTGATAGCGCACGTATTTATTGCGGCATTAAAAAATACTGGTGGGAGTATGTATTTGAGTTACTTTAGAGGAGATCAACATGTCTGAAGCCGTTCCTTTCAAACCAAAAAAATCCGTTGCCTTGTCAGGCGTCACTGCCGGTAATACGGCCTTGTGTACCGTGGGCAAAACAGGTAACGATCTGCATTATCGCGGCTACGATATTCTCGACGTGGCCGATGCTTGCGAATTCGAAGAAATCGCGCACTTGCTCGTGCATGGCAAATTACCCAATGCCGCCGAACTGAACGCTTACAAAGCCAAGCTCAAAGCCTTGCGCGGTTTGCCGGCCAATCTGAAAGCCGCACTCGAAAGCCTGCCAGCGTCGTCGCATCCTATGGACGTGATGCGTACCGGCGTCTCGGTGCTCGGTTGCACCTTGCCTGAAAAAGATGACCACAACACGCCAGGCGCACGCGACATCGCTGATCGTCTGATGGCATCTTTGGGTTCCATGCTGCTGTACTGGTATCACTTCAGCCATAACGGCAAACGCATCGACGTGGAAACCGATGACGATTCGATCGGCGGCCATTTCCTGCATTTGTTGCACGGTGAAAAACCGCGCGCATCGTGGGAAAAAGCCATGCATACATCGCTGATCCTGTATGCAGAACACGAATTCAACGCATCCACATTTACTGGTCGCGTAATCGCCGGAACCGGTTCCGACATGCATTCGGCCATCACCGGCGCCATTGGTGCGTTGCGCGGCCCGAAACACGGTGGCGCAAACGAAGTGGCGTTTGAAATTCAAAAACGTTACGACAATCCCGATGAAGCCGAAGCCGACATCAAAAAACGTGTCGAGAACAAAGAAGTCGTGATCGGTTTTGGTCACCCTGTGTACACGATTTCTGATCCGCGCAACAAAGTCATCAAAGAAGTCGCCCGCAATTTATCCGTTGAAGCCGGCTCGACCAAAATGTTCGACATCGCTGAACGTCTGGAAACGGTGATGTGGGATATCAAAAAAATGTTCCCTAACCTTGACTGGTTCTCGGCCGTGTCCTATCACATGATGGGTGTACCGACCGCGATGTTTACGCCATTGTTCGTGATCGCACGTACTTCCGGCTGGGCTGCGCATATCATTGAACAACGCATCGACAACAAGATCATTCGTCCAAGCGCCAACTACGTTGGCCCGGAAGATTTGAAATTTGTTCCGATCAAAGACCGTCAATAAGCAAACCTGATCTCGTGATGGAAGCCGGACAAAAATGGCTCAGCCGACGGGCGCAGAAATCAGACTTGCCGCGCCTGCTGGAACTGATTGCCGATGACATGTTGGGAAAAAATCGTGACGGTGTCGGCTCCGATGATCCCTGCTACCTGCAGGCCTTCGATGCCA
>JAGWUK010000396.1 GCA_028868455.1 Burkholderiales bacterium
GGCGAACGATTGAAGGCAGCAACAGCTTGTGCCTTATGGCGCGCAACGCCCGCACAATTGTTGCTATTGGACGAGCCTACCAATCATCTCGACCTGGAGTCCGTGCTGGCGTTCGAGCAGGCTCTGGCCGACTTTGCCGGTGCTTTGATCGTGGTGTCGCACGATGAGTCATTTTTGGAAAGCTTGCAGCTAACGCATCGTCTGCGCTGGTCGGATGCGGGCTGGCAGTTTGAGAATCTGAATTAGTTGCGTTGATTAATCTGCCTGTCACGCTCAATCGGAGGGCGAGTCAGTCAGGTCAACTTGTTGCACTGTGTCTTCGGCAGCCTTGGTAAATTGTTCTAACGCCAAAATCAGGTTGTTGATGCTTTGTTTTCCTATGACTTTTTCTATGTGCTGATATTGTTGATCAATGAGCGGTGCAATTTCTGCCATGAGTTGCAGACCGCGTTCGGAAAGGCTGACAAGCACGCGGCGTTGATCGCTGGCGACGGGGGCGCGCGTAATCAGATCAATCTCTTCCATTCTGGTCAGAACGCCTGCCATGCTGGGACTGAGAATCTGGCAAAGATTGCATAGCTCGCGCGGTTCCAATTGTCCAAATTCGTCCAGCACGCGCAAAATTCTCCATTGTTGATCGGTTAAACCGAAATGCCCCAATATGGGACGAAAATGCGCCATCAATGCAGTGCGCGCGCGCAGGAAAAGCTGCGGCAGATTGCGGTTCGTAATTTTGGTCTTCATCGGTTTTTTTTCCTGATTTGTTTGCCTGACGCGATGTCATAACGGCGCGTCAGGCATATGTGGCATGTGGCAACATTTTCTGTATGTAGGAATATACACAAAATCTGACAATTATCCAGTTTGACTTACTCACATATTAGTGTTTTAATTGCTTACATATTAGTGAATATTGGTCGCTGTGCGACCTTGACCAAATTTGCACAAAATTATCCCTATGGTATGCATTGCGGCAGACAGCATGCCGAAAAGACCAATGCAGATAATGCAGGGGCATAGTTTCTGTGCGCGTCCTATTGAAAAAATACTGTGATCATTCGCGACAGGCCGTCAGGCTTCAGGCTATTCCTTTTATTGCGTGGCTCGGTGCTGCCGAGAATATTGCCGGCACTGGTGGTCAATATTGTCATTGCGACTCTGGTTACCTTGTCCCATGGGGATTTATTCCGGCTCAAGATTACCTTGACGATGATTCCTTTTACGCTGATCGGCCTGCCGATTTCAATTTTTCTCGGTTTCAGGAATAACGCTGCTTACGATCGTTTTTGGGAAGGGCGAAAGCTGTGGGGCGAGCTGGTTTTGCGTTGTCGTAATCTGGCACGACAATGCCTGAGCCTGATCGATTATCCGGAGCCAGGTGTGGCAAGTCTGGGTCTGGAAGATATCCGGGTGCGCATGATTTATCGTGCCATTGCGTTCTCTCAGGCTTTGCGCGACTTGTTGCGCGATCAGGCGATTTCACCCGAAATCCGGCATTTGTTGACGGAAGAAGAATGGTGCGCCTTGCCCCAGGCATCCAATAAACCCGATTTCCTGATGCGGAAAATGGGAATGGATTTGCGCCTTTGTCTGAAAGAGTCACGCATTGACGCCTGTCTTGCGCAATCGCTGGACACAACTCTGTCGGCGATGACCATTGCTTCAGCTTCGTGTGAGCGCATTAAAAATACACCGGTTCCGTTTTCTTATACCTTGCTGTTGCACAGAACGGCGTACATCTATTGTTTCCTGTTGCCTTTCGGTCTGGTCGATTCCATCGGATTTATGACCCCGTTTGTGGTGGCCATTGTGGCGTACACATTTTTTGGGCTGGATGCGCTGGGGGACGAAATTGAAGAGCCATTTGGCCTGGAATCCAATGATTTGCCTCTGGATGCAATTTGCCGCGCCATTGAAATTGATTTGCGGGAAGCGTTGCAAGACGAAAACATACCAGAGCCATTACGCGCCAATAATTATTGCCTGACCTGAAAAAGTTTTGCCATACCGTTGCGGGAAATAGCAACGCGTATGCGGATAGGGTTTGCACGGCATGAACAGATTGCCGGCAGATTTCATTGTTAATAGGAGGAGACAACATGCATCGCAGTATTCAAGACCATTTTCAGGATCGTATCCGTCTGCCGCAATTACGTGAGCGGATTACCAGTCCGGCAGAAGCAGCGAACTGGATCAGTAATGGCATGACAGTAGGTATGAGCGGTTTTACCCGCGCTGGTGACGCCAAGGTCGTGCCACTGGCATTGGCAGAGCGTGCGCGGCGCGAACCAATGAAGATCACGTTAATGACTGGTGCTTCCATGGGAAGCGACGTGGATAAAACACTGACCGAAGCACATGCGATTGGTCGTCGTATTCCATTTCAGGCCGATCCCGTATTGCGCGCTGCGATCAACCGCGGAGAGGTGATGTATGTTGATCAGCATTTGTCAGAAACGGTAGAGCTGTTGCGCTCGCGACAGATTGCACCGATTGATGTGGCGATTATCGAGGCGATTGCAATTACGGAGACGGGTGCCATTATTCCGACGACGTCCGTCGGTAACAGTGCCAGCTTTGCCATTCTGGCCGACAAGGTCATCGTTGAAATCAATCTGACGCAATCGCTGGAGCTGGAAGGTCTGCACGATATATTCATTCCAAAACATCGCCCGCATCGGGAACCGATTCCCATCATGTCTCCGGCAGATCGCGTAGGTACGACGGCGATTAACATTCCGCCGGAAAAAATCGTCGCTATCGTGATCACAGAAAAACTCGATAGCTCTTCCACGATACTGCCACCCGACGCGGAAACTGACGCGATTGCACGACATCTGGTGAACTTTTTTCAGGGCGAAGTACAGGCCGGCAGGCTGACCGAAAGTCTGTTACCCATGCAGGCAGGGATAGGGACGATCGCCAATGCCGTGATGACAGGATTTATCGATAGTCCATTTTCGCATCTGAGTATGTATTCGGAGGTATTGCAGGATTCGACGTTTGAACTGTTTGATGCCGGAAAACTGGATTTTGCTTCCGGTTCGTCGATTACCTTGTCAGCGCAAAAACATCACGAAGTCTTCAGCGACATCGGGCGCTACAAAGATCGCCTGATTTTACGACCGCAGGAAGTCAGCAATCATCCTGAAGTCATCCGCCGCCTTGGCATCATCGCGATCAATACGGCGCTGGAAGCGGATATCTACGGTAACGTCAACTCGACGCATGTGCTTGGCACGCACATGATGAATGGCATTGGTGGTTCCGGTGATTTTGCGCGCAATGCTTATCTGTCGGTATTTGCGACGAAGTCCGTCGCCAAAAACGGCAAAATTTCCAGCATTGTCCCGATGGTCACGCACGTCGATCACAACGAGCACGATGTCGATATTATCGTGACTGAAATTGGCCTGGCCGATTTACGTGGACTGGCGCCGCGTGAGCGTGCCAAAGTGATTATTAATCAATGTGTCGCTGAGCCGTATCGCGGAATGCTCAACGCATATCTGGACGAAGCGACTGCTCGCGGTGGGCATACGCCGCATGTGCTGGAAGAAGCATTTTCCTGGCATGCACGATATCGCGAGACGGGGTCCATGCTGCCGCAGACGTGCGCACTTTCTGAAATCGAAGAAGAAATACGCGATAAAGAATTGGCTTGATCGGCGCCATCGCCAAATTGGTTTTTGAGGCTGGTTTGGCTGGTTTTTTTTGTTGACCTCAGTATGTCCTTTTGGCTACCTATAGCCATTTTTGCCTGCCGCTGCGCAGGCTTTTTTTTTGCTCATTGACTGATAAGGCGCTGGATTTCAGAAGTACAGCTTCTACACTGATACGACTTGCGCAAGCTTGTTGCGGGCTTCTCTGACGTTG
>JAGWUK010000397.1 GCA_028868455.1 Burkholderiales bacterium
ACCGACCGCTGTCGACTGCCAGCGTGGCGCAATTTGGTGGCCAGTTTCTGGCGCGCGGCGGCGTGCGCTTGCAAAAAGAAGGCGGTGACGATTTGCACCATGAAGGCTGGCGTACCGTGATTGTTGAATTTCCTTCCATGGCGCAGGCACAGCAATGGTATGACTCGGTGGAATACAGTAAGGCCAAGGCCATACGCCTTGCCAATTCGGTTGGACGCTTGTTTATTATCGAAGGCACGCCACCTGCAAATTGATAAGGCGGTCGCAAAACCGGACGGGCGCTGGCACGGCATCGCCCGCAAAATTGCTCTCAGGATTCAAGTTTGCCAGTCTCCTTGCCGTAACCGGAATATCCAAGCTTAAGATTGACCGATTATGCGCCGCTATCCTGCCCTGTTAATTTCACTGATACTGGCCCTGTCGGCACAGGCCAGTGAGCCTACACATTCCACGCCCATCAAGCAGGCTTCTGCAAAAGACGAAGCATCGGTTCCCGAAAAAACTGAACGTAAATCGTCCAGCAGCAAAGAAAAGGAAGCCAGGGACAAGGAAGCCAAAGAAGCACTGGCCGCTGACGAAATTGCCAAGCGTATCGCCGATCGCTTAGCCGTCATACGCAAAGAAAAAGACGATGCCAGCGCACGCTCCAACCCGAATCCACGCATTATAGTGCGCCGCCCAAGTTACACCCCTGTCAGTAAACGCGCAGACACCAGCAAGGCAAAGCCGGAAGCGGGCGCCAACGGCGCGGCTGAGGCGGCACTCATGCATGCGAATATACATTGGAGTTATCAGGGGGAAGGCGGGCCGCAAAACTGGGGGAAAATCGATCCAGCCAACGCCAAGTGCGACACCGGTAACCGCCAGTCACCGATCGATATCCGTGATGGCATCCATGTTGACTTAGATCCCATCGTGTTTGACTACAGTCCTTCACGTTTCAGCGTCGTCGATAACGGCCACACCATACAGGTCAATGTCGGTGCCGGAAATTATATTTCCATCCTCGGCCACAATTATGAACTGGTGCAATTTCATTTTCATAAACCTTCGGAAGAGCGCGTCAATGGCAAAAGCTTTGAAATGGTTGTCCATCTGGTTCATAAAGATGCAGATGGCAAATTGGCTGTAATTGCCGTCTTGATCCAGCGCGGCAAAGCGCACAACATTATTCAGCAAGTCTGGAATAATCTTCCGCTGGAAAAAAACGATCCTGTGCAACCGCTGACGCCGATGGATATCAGCCAGCTTTTGCCCACCAAGAAAGACTATTACACCTATATGGGCTCGCTGACCACGCCGCCGTGCAGCGAAGGTGTGTTGTGGATGGTGATGAAACAGCCGATCGAAATCTCTCCGGAGCAACTGGCCATTTTCAGCCGTCTGTATCCGATGAATGCCCGTCCCGTGCAGAAAAGCTCCGGCCGTCTGATTAAAGAATCCAACTGAACGACCGGACAGGTCGCCATTATCTGCACGCACCCATTACCCGATGCGATTGACAGCATCGGGAATGCGGCCAGTTTTTCTTCGCTCTGGCGATGTCGTTCCGATGGAACTCGGCGGACATCGCCCCCTCACAATGCTGGTGAAAATACTGCCAGACAATTTTTGCCCCAACTATTGACGTAAAACAGACTGAAGCGCGGGCGAATTCGGCTATATTGATAGTATGCAAGAGCAGAGCAGCCAACATGGCTTTGTCATGTAACCGAGAAACCGGCAACACAACAAAAGGAGATCCTATGTTTACCCAGGAATATACGCGTAGTGAAGGACAACGCCTGAGCTACCTCATTACTTATGATCAGGGCGAATATATTATTCAACGTGACGGCGAAGTCAAAAAATCCGTTGCTGATAGCCTTGTCGTTGGTGTCGCCCCGCATGAAGCAACGCCGGATCTGATGTTGCGTATGGCGATTTCAGATATCGAATTGTTGGCCGGTATGGAGGAATAGACTGCACAAGATTCCTCAGACATCCATCCTTGTCGCCGGGAGAGTCAGATGCCCCTTGAGATGATGCGTGAATATGAAGTGGAATATTCGAGTGCACCTGCGCCGGATAGCGGGCACTGGGTCGCGATGCTGACCATTTACGGCCCCTCGCATAATCCGATGCACAGGAATTGCGTATTCCACAAACAAAGAGTTGCCCTGGAATCGGTTTTTCCGACCGCAGTGCAAGCTGAGGAAGAAGCGCGCAATGTTGCGCTGCGCATGATTGAGCGCACCAAACGGCATTCCTCATGAGGTGGTGAAAGAACTGCTTACGTATGGCTACAAAGCCTTACAACATCGTCGTCAACGAATATGCCTGCGTGGCAGTTATGTCCTGAGTCTCATCCGATTTGTTACAGGAGTACGTCATGCGTTTTTCCCGATTCCTTGTCTTTGCAACTGCCATTGCAGCACTGGGCAGTCTGGGTGGTTGTGCTGTCTATGAGCGACCATACGGCCCACCCGTCGTTGCACCGGTCATTCCTGTCGTACCTATCTGGGTTGGGCCACATGGCGGATACGGCCATCGACACTGGCGCCGCTGGTAATTAGCTCCTATCGTTCGTGCAATAAAAAACACGCTATGGCAACTGCATAGCGTGTTTTCAAGTGATCAAGACCAGTTGCGTTTGCCCTGAGTGTCAGGCAAGTTTAAATGGAAGTTCACGCAGACGTTTTCCTGTCACTTTGGCCAGGGCATTGGCAAATGCTGGCGCCAGCGCCGGCAAGCCCGGCTCACCCATCCCGGTCGGTGCATCTGCACTAGGAATAATGTGTACGGCGACTTGTGGCATATCCGTTATTCGTGGCACCATAAAATCATGGAAATTGCTTTGTTCCACGACACCATCTTTTAGCGTGATCGCTGCACCTGGCAAACACATCGAGAGTCCCATCAGCGCCGCGCCCTGCACCTGGGCTTCGATGCTTTTCGGATTGACGGCCAGATTGCAATGCACGCCGGCAACGACGGTATGCAATTTAGGCGCACCGTTTTTGACCGATGCTTCGACCACGTAGGCAACCACTGATTCAAAGGATTCATGTACTGCCACGCCCCAGGCATGTCCGGCAGGCAATTTCTTTTTGCCATATCCAGATTGATTGACAGCCATTTCCAGCGCAGCACGGTGACGTGGGTGCTGGTCGCCCATCAGTTTCAGGCGGTATGCGACCGGATCCTGATGCGTGGTCGTGGCGATTTCGTCAATCAGGGTTTCCATGACAAACGCCGTGTGCGTGGAGCCGACGCTGCGCCACCATAAGACGGGTACATTGACTTTAGGATGATGGACGGCTAGCCGCATGGGAATTTTGTACGGATCACGCATACCTTCGACAGCGGTAGCATCGATGCCGTCTTTCACCATCATTGATTCGAAAGGAGTTCCAGCCAGAATCGACTGGCCAACGATCGTGTGATCCCAGCCGGCGATATTGCCGTCCGCATCGAAGCCGATTGCTGCGGTGTGGACATGCATGGGACGATAATAACCGCCTTTGACGTCATCTTCGCGACTCCACAGTGTCCGTATCGGCGCGTCTATACCTGCTGTCTTGGCCGCTTTGGCAACCGCGCAAGCCTCCGCCACATAATCGCTGGTCGGAATAGCGCGGCGGCCAAAACCACCACCGGCCATTTGCGCGTGGACCTGAATATTGGCTGGCGGCAGGCCCAGAACTTTGGCTGCGGCCATACCATCCAGTCCTGGCATTTGCGTACCCATCCACAGCTCTGCCTGATCGCCTTTCAGCGCGACCGTACAGTTCAAGGGTTCCATCGGCGTATGCGCCAGATACGGGAAACTGAATTCGGCCTGAATCTTGTGCGGTGCTGAGGCAAGTCCGGAAATATCATCGTTAT
>JAGWUK010000398.1 GCA_028868455.1 Burkholderiales bacterium
CCAGTGCGATGAGAACGGTTTTAAAAAAACGGGAAGAAGTCATAGGTAGTCTGGGTAAAGCGGTGAATGAGGAGTGGCAAGGGCAGACACAAGAATCATGGTCATCATCAATGAGAACCTGTTGTGATTGTTTGTCTTAGCGCAAATTAACTTGCCGGCGTCAGCTAATGCAGGTGCGTGGTGGAGATGGCTGCCATCATCGCGACGAAGATGGCCAGAATCTGCACGCGGCGCTGAAAGGTTTTTATCGGCAGACGATAGCGCTCCGATTTTTGATACGCGACTTGCGCGAGGATCAGCGCCATGCCGCACAGCGCCAGCGACAGCAAGGGACTCTCGGGAATAAAGGTCACGTACACCGCCAGACAAAACAAGGCAATGGATAAGCCTATCCACAAAGCCAGCAGCAGTCGGTCTACGTTCATCGTTACGGCGTTCCTTGGTCGGCATCGAGCGCACTGCTCATCGGTGAGCAGTGCGGACTGGGCGCCCGCAGGCGCGTTGAAACGGTTTTGCAAAACGCTTAAATTAACAGCAAAGTGCAATTTAAGCAATTCACACTGCAATCGATCGTCGCAGGCAGTCTGCACTCATTGCCCGTGATCCTGGCTGTGATCTTCTTCCACCACGACGGCTGTGCCGTAGCACAATACCTCGGTCAGGCCGGCCATCAGTTCCGTGGCGTCGTAACGCATGCAGATAATGGCATTGGCGCCCATCTGCCGCGCCTGCTGACACATCAAATGATAGGTTTCGGCACGCGCCTGTTCGCACAGATGGGTATAGATCGTGATGTTGCCGCCAAACAGCGATTGCAGGCCGCCAAAGATGTTGCCGACGATAGAGCGCGAGCGCACGGTGATGCCGCGCACGACACCAAGATTGCGCACAATTTTGTAGCCAGGCAGCGTCAGCGCTGTGGTGATCATGGAATTTTTCATGCTTGTCCGTCGAGGTAAAAGCGCCGCATTGTGCGATCAGCCTGGCAAAGATAGGCGCACAAATTGTCATTGCCAGTGTCTTGCAGTCTAGCTTGTTTTCGCAGCGCGCAACATGCTGTCAGCGCTTTTTCAGGCCGATTTTTTCGGCCCAGGCAGCGACAGCCGCTGGCCAGAATTCTGCGATCGTCGTTGGCATGCTGTGCAGCGTTAAACCTAGAAATGCCGCTGCGGGCAACAAGGCCTCGCGCAGCAAATCGTTGTCGCCGCGATCAAATGCCAGCGCACCGGTTTGCTTCGAGAGTTTTTCGCCGTCGGCATTGGTGACGACCGGTACATGCAAATACGCCGGGGTTGGCAAATGCAGTAAGCGTTGCAGGTAGATCTGGCGCGCCGTGGAGTCGATCAGATCGGCGCCGCGCACAATATGCGTGATGCCTTGCGCCGCATCATCGACCACGACGGCCAATTGATATGCCCAGAAACCATCGGCACGACGCAAGACGAAATCGCCGACTTCGGCGCTCAGGTCTTGCCGTTGCACGCCACATAGGCGATCTTCAAAACGGATCAATGCGTCCCGCGGCTCCGGTACGCGCAGGCGCCAGGCGCGTGGTGCTTTGCCCGGCGGCAGTCCGGCGCGGCAAGTGCCGGGATAAATCTGGCTGGCGCCGCCGCCCATGCGCAGGCGCGAATCGGCGATTTCCTTGCGCGAGCAGGCACACGGATACACGTGCGCGGCGAGCTGTTGCAATGCTGCTGCATATAAAGGCTGGCGCTGACTTTGCCAGGTGATGTCGGCATCGCTGGCCATGCCGCAACGTTGCAGGCTATCCAGTATCTGCCGGTCGGCACCGCGCACATTGCGATCAAAGTCGAGGTCTTCGATGCGTATCAACCAGCGCCCCTGATGCGCTCTGGCATCCAGATAACTCGCCATGGCTGCGACCAGTGAACCCATGTGTAAAGGGCCGGTCGGCGATGGCGCGAAGCGCCCGGTGTAAGCGCCTGCGCCAAGCGCGTCGGGGCGGGGTTCGGCTTGCGCAATGGGCGCGGGCATCTGGTCAGGCCGATCAGTGTGAGCGTTGGTCATGGATCGTTATAAGGTGGTAAGCATCAGTGTGCGGGCGTGGCAATGAGGTCTCTGACGCTGGGCGTGTCAGACGACAGCATTGCGATATTTTATCGTGGGACTGGCACAACAATGCGCCAGTGACGTGATGTCACTTTCGTTCATTTCGCATCGACGCCTCGCCGCACGACGCTGGCAATCAGTTGCCGAGCAACATGCGCAGCACAATCGGATCGTTGAGCTTTTGTAAAAACCATTGCAATGCCTTGCCTTTGTTGTTGCTGCGCCAGACGATGCGGTTATTGCCGGTTGCTCGGCTGGCGAGAATCTCGCGTTCGATCAGTGTGCCGTCGCGCAGGTAGGGCAAGGCCAGACGGCGTGGCAAATTACCGCAGCCGAGTCCGGCCAGTTGCGCGGCCAGCTTGGCTTCCATCGTGGGGACGGTCAGTGTGTCTTGTCCGCTTAATAATCCTGACGTGATGGTCGGCAGTGTCAGGCCGGTATCGCCAACGGCTACGGCGCGGTGTTCCTGTATCACGTCGGGTGTCAAGGGTTCGGCGGCGGTGGCCAGCGGATGTCCGGGCGCAACGGCAAAAACCCAGTCGATATTGCCCATCAGGCGCGTCTGGAATTCCCCCTGCATGCGGATCGCATCCGGCCCGTCGTAGGCGGCACCAATAGCCAGATCGGCGCGCCCCGATACCATGGTTTCCCAGACGCCGGACAAGACCTCCTGTGAAATCCGCAAGCGTGTACCGCAGCCTTGCTGTTCGAATTCCTGGATCAGCGGAATCAGATCGTCAAAGCGGATGATGCCGTCCAATACGATGCGCAATTCTGCTTCCCAGCCAGTCGCTGCGCGCTTGACGCGGTTTTCCAGCTCTTGCGCAGCGTGTAGCAGGTGGCGTCCCTGCATCAGCAATTCTGCGCCGGCCGTGGTCAGCTTGGCGCGATGTCCGCGCCGGTCGTACAGCAGCACATCGAGATCTTCTTCCAGCTTGCGGATGCTATAGGTGATGGCCGACGGGACTTTGTCCAGTGCCGCAGCCGCAGCGGCAAAACTGCCTTTGCGATCAATCGCATCGAGGATTTGCAGGGCTTCGAGCGTCAGGTTCATGATTGTTCAAAATATTTGAATAAGATGTATAAAATTCTAGCCTTATCTTCGTTCTTTCGCTTGTATATAGTGCGGTCACTGGTATCAAATTATTTGAATAGGAAATCGATATGATCACGCTCAGACCTTCACAAGAACGCGGCTATGCCGAGCACGGCTGGCTGAAATCGTTTCATAGCTTTTCGTTTGCGAATTATTACGATCCTGCCCACATGGGTTTTGGCCCATTGCGGGTAATCAACGACGACTGGATTGCTCCCGGCATGGGTTTTGGCACGCATCCGCACAAAGACATGGAAATCATTACCTATGTGCTGGAAGGCGCGATTGCACACAAAGACAGCATGGGTAACGGCAGCACGATCCGTCCCGGCAATGTGCAGTATATGAGCGCCGGCACCGGCGTGCGCCATTCCGAGTTCAATCCTGCGCAGGACGCACATACACGCCTGTTGCAGATATGGATCATGCCGAATGTAGAAGGCGCATTTCCGCAGTACGACGAAAAAACCTTCAGCCGCGAAGAAAAACTTGGCCGCCTGCGCCTGGTGGCGTCCGGCGACGGTGCCGAAGGTTCGGTCAAGATTCGTCAGGATGCGCGCTTGTTCATCGGTTTGTTCGATGGCGAGGCAGAAGGCAGCATGCGCTTGTCGCCGCAACGTCTGGCCTATGTGCATCTGGCACGCGGCGAGTTGACGGTCAATGGAATTGCATTAAAAGAGG